>NZ_DIJR01000034.1:0-150917 GCF_002421245.1 Sphingobacterium sp. UBA5639 | reverse complement strand
CTACCCCGCGGTCACTACTTCCTCCTATGAGCACGGGTACTCCGATGAGCTTGCGGTTCTGCAAGCGCTCGACAGATACAAAAAATGTATCGAGATCACAATGTACTATACTCCTCTCCATGTTTTTTCAATTGTATAAAAAAGCCGTCCTTCGGCCTCTCTTAATTTGGTAGTTGCTCAGTTCAAAATTACTAATATTATTAGCAAACAATCAAGAAGGCACAATGGTTTAATTTTTATCACATTCATTGTCAGCGATATAATTTATAATCGGTCGTTGGCTTAAACAAGATGGCGGCCGTGCTGTTTATTACAAAACGCGACCTATGAACGAAAAGATACTCAGCTATTTAAAGCGTGAAGGATTCATGTACTTATGGCGAAAATTTGGCGAGCACGCCTATAAACCCATGAAAGGAAATCTTGAACAGCTGCTCGCACGAACTTGCCCAACACCACTTTGGGAAGACGATTTATTGTAGATAGACAATGCGCTATTATTGGTCGACACAGAAAGTCTGCAAGATGATTGGAACGCGCTTGTAAAGAAGAAAAGGGGAAAATAAAAAGCCTTGATTCCTACATCGGATCCACCCTCGAATCAACGGACTCGAAGTAGTTATTCTTTTTTATAGCTATTAAAATTGTCCTGTATAAGTTTTGCGACCAATTGCGGATTTTGGTAGTAAATACCATGTGAATATTTCGGGAGCAGGACAAGCATGCTATGGTCATTGTCTTTCAACAATGTTGCATAATGCTGGATTCGCAATTCATCGTATTCTTTCCACCATGCCTTAAAATTGATACCCAGATTTAGTTTACGGTCCAGCTCTTCATCGGGCAGTTCAATATTTTTGTTGTAGGATATGATTACTGTAGCAGCAATTTCTTTTTTCAATGGCGGCAATGTTCGATATTCATGAAAGTATCCTTTTGAAATGGACGTTAGCGCTCGAGCAGCATCAATATGTGCTCCCGCACTGGAATTTTTATTTTTGGACATCTGCTCCATAATAATCTTTGTAATCTGCTGATAGCTCGTTTTACTCTTCGAGACCACCTTAGCATGTTCATCCTCTTGCTCGGTTAACATAAAATCCGTCGGGTCCGAAAATACCAGTCCGCATACTTCATCGGGATATTGGGCCGCAAACAGACGGATGTAGGGGCCTCCCATGGAATGCCCCACTAACAAGTAAGGGGGCTGAATGGCCAAGGTTTGCAAAAGGCCATGTAAGCGCGCCACCACCTGGCTATCTGTCACAATACGGGAGTCGGGTTCGGAACTACCAATACCACTTCTTTCGTACTGAATACTCGCGATATGGTTGGGCAAAAGGGGTAAAATCGGATCAAATGTACCGCCGCCCAATCCGGCTTCGAACACCAAAATAGGTTCCCCCGCTTTGCGGTTGGCAAGATTGCTGGTTTTATAGACCATTTTTTTTCCCTCAACCATAACCGATTGACTCGTATTAGACTGCGCCGATACAGCTTTCGTAAAAGCTGTGCCTAAAAACAGCAACAGCATTGCTTTGAATAGTTCTTTCATATACAATAAGTATATGGAGGTAAACATCTGTTACACTGGAGCTAATATTTTTTTTACTCCTGCCAAATGAAACGTATACCTTGATGCCGGATATCGATCTGTTGGATTGTATTGAAGAGACGGCAAATTGGAAAATATGTTCCCTCATGTACAAAAAGAAAAAGGCCGCTTGAACAGTATCCAAGCGACCTTAAAACCTAATATGGTTAGTTACTTTAGCGATGAAATATTTTTGAGTACATAAAGCCAAGTTCCTCGTAAAATATTTTGCCCTGATTACAAATATTTTTTAGGCGAAACAGCATGGGTTTTGATATTGTTATCTCTTAAAGATTAATAAATGTGGAAAGTTTGACCTTCGAAGCTTATCAATAGCACGAATGTCGAACCAAAAAAAACATTACTATGTCATTATTTTCAAACGATTTGAGCAAAGAACCCGTATTTGACGGGATTGGTTACGAACCTTCTTTTTTTTCAAGAAAGACAATGGTTACGACCAAGACAAATTACAGCAAAAAAAAGTACAGCGATGTCAACAAGGACACCCGAAAAAAGATTCTTGTGCTTTGCACAGAAGAACGGTATATGACCATGAAAAATGGAAAGAAATTTTCAACAGGCAATCATCCGGTCGAAACACTCGTTCCCATTCTTCATTTCGAACAGGCTGGATTTGAGGTTGACTTCTACACACCAACCGGTGCTCCTGTAAAATTCGAAATGTGGGCTATGCCGTACGAAGATGAAAACATCGGTAACATCCTCGACAAGTATAATACACAATTTTCAAACCCGCACAACCTACGGGATTTTATAGCTGATACGAACAAAGGATACGTTGACTACGTTGCCGTTTTTATTCCAGGTGGACATGGCGCAATGCTCGGGCTACCTGAAAATAATGATGTAAAAGAACTTATCAAATGGGCGGTAACTGAAGATAAATATCTCTTGGCAATCTGCCATGGCCCGGCAGCGCTCTTAAGCGCTGCAGATTGCGGAGACGCTGAATTTCCCTTTAAGGGGTATAAGATCAATTCGTTTCCCGATGAAATGGATAAGGCTTTGCCAGAAAGTGGATACCAGCCGGGCGAGATGCCCTGGTTTTATGGCGAAAAACTCAAACAACTTGGGGTTGAAATCTTGAATAAAAAAATTGCCGGCGATTGTCACGTTGACAGAAAATTGATTACTGGGGATAGCCCATTGGCGGCCGATAAATTCGGAAAACTCTGCGCAGATGAACTTCTCGCCTATGAAAAATCAAAAGTGGAAAATGGATAGGCGATTTTTTTCAAATAAAAGGCTCCCTTATTAACCGATAAGGGAGCCTTTTTGGCTAGATGTCCGCTTGAGCCAAATGTTAAACCGGCTTTGGGCTTTGCTCTAATTTAAAGTTAGGTATATTTCTGAATTTCTGCCTATTCTTTCGTTAATAAAAGGGCTATATCCTGTTTTGCAAGCACATGGCCTTTATCGACAATATTGCTCTTGACATATAGAAAACACTGATTATTATGATCGAGTTTGCCAACTATCACCTCAATAGATTTTATATTCAGTTCTCCCATCTCTGCAGGATCCACTTTATTCGGATCTAAAATTAATTGTCCGTCTTTCTTAAATTCTTCGAGTTGCCAGGAGTAACCTGCCCAAGGTCCAGCAACCAGTGTTGTCCGTTTAGCATCCATAATGATCTGCCCTTTGTATTCCAAGCCCAGGCTATCAACCCTGACCCGCTGGTCTTTTAAATTGATGACCACATATTTTAAGTAATCGCCGAAGTCTTTAGGTTCGAAATGGATGCTATTGTCCTTTCGAATGATCTTGAGCTCTATAGCCCCTATTTTATCTATTTTGATAGCCTGGGAGAACTCCATAAAAGTAGCATACTCCGCTTCGCTAATCCCTAGATTTTTGTGATATGGTATAGGCTCTCCGGGTTTTAATTCCTTCATTGTTTTGAAAAACCAATCTTCATTGGCTTTCAAGGCTTGTTTCATTTTCTCAACAATTGCAAGCTGCGATGCATTAGGTCGAGGAATTCCCAACACCGCTGCGGTATAGTTACCTTCAGGAAGTTGTCCGTCAACAAAGTGAATAGCCAACGCATTGCTGTCCACTCCTGATTGCTTTTGTGCAGAAACATGGAAGGAAAATAGGAATGCCGCTAGCACCCAATACAAGCGAAAATACTGGCATAGAAATGTCATGTTCAACGTGTTTGAACGATAAAATTACGGTTTAATGCTGACAATCCTTCATCTTCATCGCCCACGGTTCACCTTTAGTTACCAAGCTGGACCAGCCCAGGCGGCTAATGAATAGATGTGTATGATAATTCAAAGCTAATTATAATCCCTTTTTACCGGCTAACCAGTAGCCGTGTAAATAAACGGTACCATTGGTGTTTTCTCTAATGATTTTTCTGAAGAGTTGAGCCGATTTTGCATTACCTGTCAACACGAACTTAGCTTCTTGCCAATCTGGAGTATCGATCACCGGCAGTTTGCCTACCCACTCCTGCCTGTTGGACAAAAAGTTTTTGGGAAATATCAGGCAGTTTTCCAAATTCAATAATTTTGGAACATCTTTGTTCTTTTCCTCTAATTCAAAAATAAACATAAACTGATGCTTGTTCTTCTTTAACACTGGAAGAAAAGAACAAGCAAGTGCTAACGAAGTTTCATCGCCAAAAATGACAAATCTTTGCGTTGTTTTATCATAGTACCTACTTAACGCTCTTGGCTTATACATCACAATTTGATCGCCCACTTTCAAATCCGCCATAAGACGACTTCCACAACCTTTACCATTCAAATAAACGACGAATTCAAACAAGCCCTTTTCAGTATCTGCATGGGAAACGGTATATCTTCGAGCCTCTGTATCATTAATTCTGAAGTCTATGAACGAACCGACCGTAAATTGTACATTTTTTAAATCCCCTTTAAAACAAATCTTCTTCACAGATTTTGATAAAGAGACTGTTTCGACAACTTCGGTCAAAGGCAGCTTTGGCGTTAAGAATTCTAAGGTATCAAATAACCACTTTGGTGCACTTGGCATAGTATTTATATTTTGTTCAAAGCAAAGTACAGCAGAACCGATCGTATAAAATAGAACGGAAGAGAGTAGGTATTGGATTAATCGTGGTTTTTGCCCACGAAATGGCAGAGCGTAGTTTACCTCCGCTCGTTAAACATTGCTAGCAAATTATCAAGGCCACCTTCAGCGTGTAATATTTCGGTGTTTTCCAACGTATCTTTGGTTATTACTGCCGCCCTTGCCTGCATTTGTTTTTCATACTGTGAAATTGCCGTCTGAATATCCGGAAAATGATCGCTGGTCAAATTTTCGGCCAGCTCAAAAGCGTCCTGCATTGCCTGGTTTACACCCTCACCGGCATAGGGCGGTATACGATGTGCCGCATCGCCAAGCATGGTCAAGTTGGGTAATGTGGGCCAAGTCTGGTCCAATGGAAAATAATATTGCGGGCGTGGCATAAACCAAATTTCATTACTTGCAAAAAGTTCATGCCATTGTTCGCTCCAGGAGGAGAACGCGACTTTAAACCAATCAAATACCTTTTGCTTGTTGTTAAAGTCAATGCCGCTTTCCTGCACCCAATTTTCAGGGACTTTACAACCGGTGTAAAACGATAAACTGCCCTCTCCTTTTGCACTTAAGATAATGGATTGTCCGTTTCCAAGCGCAAAGACTTTTCCGCCTTTTGTGATTTCCCAAAGTTTCGGTGCGTTTTTTTCAGCCTCGTAGACATTTCCCTCAACAATCGTCACGCCAGAATAAGTCGGCTTAATATCGGTGAGATAAGGGCGAATTTTTGAGTTTGCACCATCCGCTGCAACGACGAGGTCAGCGTAAAAAGATTTTCCGTTTTTGAAATGCAGAAGCCAGCCATGATCCTGTTCTTCCATTGAAACAAACTGACTGTCCCAGACAATGGTACCTTCATGCAATGCGTTTATTAAAATATCACGCAAAGGGGCACGATCAATTTCAGGACGATCTTCCTGATCCTTATGTGGAAGCTCGTGCTCATCCATTTTGATGATGGCCTGGCCGTCCAACACCCTTAAACGTCCAGCCTCGGGTCGAAAGCTAGCTTTAAATTCATTCATCAAATTTGCCCTGCGAAGAGCTTCCAATCCACTTTCTTCGTGCAGGTCCAGTGTGGCTCCCTGCTGGCGAACTTCTTTATTGCTATCACGTTCATATACGGTTACATTTGCTCCTTTTAATTGTAAGAGTTTGGCTAATGTGAGTCCGCCTGGACCACCGCCAACGACTGCCACTTTTTTGTCTTGTAATTTCATATCCAGTACAATTTAATTTTTTTGACTGAACAAAATTAGGTGGATCTGAGCGTTGAAAATTGTATAAAACGCTCATTTTGGTTCTTCAACAGTTCTTTTGGTGAAACACCTGCAAGTTTCTTGACTTCTTTAATAAAATGGGATTGATCGGCAAAGTTCTGTTGTGGAAACAATTTGCCTTCTTTGATGTGCTGGAAGGAAGCACGGAAGCGGATAATATTGCAATATGCTTTTGCTGTAAGTCCGAACTGCTGATCGAAATAACGGTTGATCTGCTGCCGACTCCAAAACGATTGTGCTGCAAGTTCTTTGATTGTAATCGCCCCGTTTGATGTATAAATAAGGTCGAACAGTGTTCGTTTCCTGTTGTCAACTTCACGTGGCAAAAGTGACTGTATTTTTTTTGTCGCTTTCGCACAGAATAAATCAAAGTCATTCAGGTCGTCGGCACTAAAGTTCCAAAAATTAGGAGGCAAGAGGCTTGCCCTGTCCACCAAGTTGGCGATGCTGGTCTGAAAAACAGATTGGATTGCAAGCGGGTTAAAACTGATGGCGTAAGTCTGTCGCAAAGGCGCAATGGTCGCCCGCCCCGGCTTAGTTTGGATGCCCAAAAGCGTCATGTGGAAAGGCTCTGTTGCAGATTGCGTAAAAAATAGATCAACTCTTCCGTCAGGCAGTACCACAACTTCTTTATCACAATCCGATTGATTTTGTAAAAGCCAAAAGCTGTCAACAAAATCCGCTAACGGCCTGTCAGTTTTTACTGCCTGATATATTAATTCATTTTCCATTGCTTTAGTGAGTTTGTGCGCAATAGCCTTCCCCGCTAAATTCACTATGGCACATCCGGTGAAAAGCCCCACACGTTAATCAAAATTACGGATTATTGTATAACCACACACGAAATAGATCAAATACCAAGCCTATTCGGATGACGATAGCGGCGATCCGTGTTTTTCAATGACAAATGCTTTAAGCTCTGCCATTTTTCCATCTTCGAATCGCCAAATGTCGCAATAATCGAAATGCTCATATTTTCCGGCCTTATTTCTCAACCGAATTTCTCCGGTCACCATAACAGAATCGCCTTCCTCAATCGATTTTTCCACATTAAAAACTGGTGGTTCCTGATAGAACTCTTTCATATAAGTACGGACTTCTTCTTTCCCATGGAGTATACGATCCCCACAAAGACCCATTTCGTGTCTGCAGTACAATAAGCTAAGAAGCTTTCATAATCTCCCTTTGCTATAAATTCATTGGCTATCTGTAATATTCTTATATTTTTCATTTTTATCAATTTGTTTTGAATCATTAATTTTTGTCGGTCTACAAGCATTAGATCTTGTGATGGATCAGTATGATACGCCGTTAGTTTATAAAACCACACAGAGGAACATGTTGATTTAAACGATGAAATAAGATATATTCAATGCTACGACGAACTGTAGAGATTAGGATTTAAGTAGGACATTCGATAATTGTGAAGTAGATTTATTCTTTACTCATTGTCGTCGTTTATCAACCATTTCCTCAAAAGCTCCAGCACTGTTTTCTTAACAAAAGGCTTCACTGCAAAATCGTCCATTCCACACGAAATGCATCGTTCTTTTTCTTCCTTAATATTGCTTGCAGTCAATGCTATAATTGGTGTATGCATCCTACCGTCCTCATTTTTCCTAATCAATTCAGTTAACTCATATCCATTCATTTCAGGCATCTGTATATCCATGAATACCAAATCAGGCCTATTGTCCTTAAACAATTCAAATCCCGCGAAACCATCGACAGCCTCCATGATTTCAGCATTGGGAAGAACATTCTGTACAATGGTTCTGGTGAGCAACATACTAAATTTATTATCTTCAATAATTAAAATCTTATATTTGCCTTCCAAAATGAGCGTTTCTTTTTCAGCATATTTGATAGATCCTTCATTCAGCTGTAGCGCAGCAACTAATGTTGAATACAGTTGATCTACTTTAACTGGTTTGTTAATACAATGAATAATATTGCTGCTTTCAGCAATAAGGGCTGGGTTGGTTTCAAGCACTGATAACATTAAAACTACGGGCTGTCCAACTCCTCTGTAGAGTAACTTTTCCCTGATTTTTTTTACAGTATCGATACCGTTCATAATAGGTAGATCATTGTCGATAATAATCGCATCATACCGTTCTCCTTTAGTCAACAATTGAAGAACTTCAAATCCGTTATCGGCCAACGAGACATTAACTTTCTTCATCTGCAACATCAATGCAATATTTGCTCGTTCGGCATCTCGCCGGGCGACTATCATAATATGTAAAGATTCTAAAAGTTTCCATTCATATACATCCCCTTTTAGAGATCTCAATGTTATTTCAAAATAAAATTTGCTACCTTTTCCGTATTCACTTTCCAATTGTAATTTACTGTCCATCATTTTTAGCAATTGGTTGGAAATGCTAAGTCCTAGCCCTGTTCCTCCAAATCTTTTACTTATTGACGCGTCTTCTTGAGAAAATGATTCAAATATCTTTTGCTGTTTATCCGGTTTAATACCGATTCCGCTGTCCGTAACACAGAAGCGAAGCGTCGTGGAATTTTCGTCCGAAGATAGTACATCAACGTGTAGCGCGACACTTCCCTTTTCCGTAAATTTTATTGCATTACTTAAAAGATTCATGAGCACCTGTTTGAGACGAAGTGAGTCAACCCAAACATAATGTGGTAGTGATTCTGATAAATTTACCCGAAAATCTAATTTTTTGGCTTTCCACTGAAAATCAATCAAACTTGCCACCTGAGCAAACATCTCATACAGATCATTTTTTTCAACAGAAAGCTCCAATTTGCCAGCTTCAATTTTAGAGAAATCAAGTATATCGTTTATGATACTCAAAAGAAGATTAGCAGACTGATCAACAATGGAAAGATACTCTTTTTGTGTATCGTCTAGTTTTGTTCGACTCATCAAATCCGTAAACCCTATAATCCCATTAAGAGGTGTACGAATTTCATGACTCATATTGGCGAGAAACTCTGACTTCGCCACGCTACCTTGGTCAGCAAGCTTTTTAGCTTTCTCTAACTCTTCTCTTTGAAGTACAATCTTCGTGATGTCTGTGGCAATGCCAAGATAACCTATAATCTGACCAGAAATATCACGCATTGCAGTAACGGCAAGAGATACATAAAGTTGCGTAAAATCCTTTTTTATATAAATCCACTCTCTTTGCTCGTATCCGTAGCGCTCCGCTATTTCGACGAACACTCTAAATTCACTAATCGGATAGCCAAATTCAATTTCAAGTTCCTTCGCGCGATCTCTAACTTCTCTACTGCTATGAAATAATGTCGGCGTAATTTTACCGATCACTTCTTCATTTTTATACCCCAATAAATTTTCTGCGCCCCGGTTGAAAAGGGTTATCACCCCTTCTGCGTCAGTTGCTATGATAGCAACGGCAGTAGTGGCATTCAAAACATCTTCAAGCATTTTCTTAGAACGTATCGATTCCGCTTCAGAGCGTTTACGCTTATCGATATCCTGAAAAGTGCCATATAGTCGAACACATTTACCCTTTTTAAAAGCTGCTTTGCCTAATGCTCTAACCCACAACCTTGTACCCTGATAGGTATCAATCTCCAATTCAAGATCCCATGATGCTCCCGTAGATATTGCGCAATTTATAGCCTGAACAATTTTCATTTTATGTTGAGGAACCTTGTAAAACTCTATTGCTGTTTCAATAGATGGACGATAATCCTTTGGAACCCCATGAATAATCTTGGTCATTTCAGACCAATCGATATAATCATCAACTAAGTCATACTCCCAGCTCCCTACTCTGGCAACCTGACTGGTCATGTCTAGTGTAGACTTCACATATTCCAACTTACTAGTTAACTGGAGATGCTGGTTTTTCTCTTGAAGTAAATTAAGAACTTCTATACACAATAATGAAAGAAGAGTCCGTTGACTATCCGTAAGCTTGTTGGGGCGTCTATCCATAACGCTTAAAAAACCAATTATTTTTCCGTCGTAACCGATTAACGGTGCCTCATAATAATACAGTATGCCAAAATTTTGGAAAATAACTGAATTGCGCTGCGATTGAGGCTCAGTGCTAACGTCTGGAATTTCTAGCGTGCCGTTGACATCAAACACATAGTCGAAAAATACCTTATCGATACTTACATTGCCATCGACATCATGAAAATAAGTCTGTACAAAATTTTGACTGTTATCAAATAAAGTCAACACTGCAATTTCCGTATTACATATTAATTTAGCTTTAAGGAGCACTCCAAAAAGATCTTTTTTAATCATATCAGCGACCAGCTTATAATTATTATCCATGATAAGAGGATGGCTGTTATCGTTTTTGGGGTATCTTTGATTGTGCATAAAGTTGTAATATGCTATAGAAATTTAGTTTATAACAAAACAACAATTTTATTTGAATAGTTTTTTAATAAAAAAAGAATTAATTCAAATTAAAATATGTTAGATAAACAACCTTGAGCCGAGAACTTAAGGTTGTTACTATCTGTTATTAACCTTATTTATGAAAAGTATTGTTATAACAATGGACGGTTCCCTTTCTTTTGATCTTTAAACAAAAATTGTTTATTCATTCTCTAGTTCGTTGATCAGGCGAAATGTCAAGTTGATCCTTGCCCTCATCTTTTGCGTAGATTTTGCGATTCGATGTTCCCATGTCTCCTGCAAATTGCCTTTCATCAACAACAGAGCACCATGGTTCAGTAGCAACGAATACTTCTTATTATGATCGTCCACTTTCCTGAAATCAAAATAGCGTGCTTGTCCCAGACTCACCGACCCGATCACGGGTCTATTGCCCAATTCGCTCTCGCGATCGCGGTGCCAAGCGACTGAATCGTTGTTGTCGCGATATAGATTGAGCAAGACGGAATTGAATGTACAATGAAACCGCTGTTCAATCCGCTCCTTCAACGCCTTTAATGGGATAAGCCATTCATTCACGGCTATCCTTTTTCCGGCCATTTGATAAGTCGCATTTTCGTCGCCATACCAGGCGGTCAAGCGAGGAGTCAATATCGTTCGGTCGTACATTATTTTGGATGTCTGCTGCCAGGGAACTTCTTTCAGCAGGAAATCAAACAACTGATTAGCTTCCTCCTGCGTAAGGAAGTCCGGTTCAAAGTTCAGGAGATCTTCCGGAAAAATATATCCTTCATGTTGAAATAAGCTAAGCTGATCCATGGAATAATGAGCTAAAATTTATACGATTTTCCGAAGCATCAAAAACCTATGCCTGCAAAGAAAGAACAATCCTCGCTGCAGAGCGTTTGCGATTTTAGGGGAAAAGTTTTGCTGATTATTTCGTTTTATAGCTATTAGAATTGTCCTTTATGAGTTTCCAACCAAATGCGGTTTATGGACGTTATTCAACAATAAAAAAATGGCAAATAACGAGCTATCGCCATTTTTTTAATCCTGACGTTATTTAACCAGTGTTGCTTCCAGTTCTACCTTCAAAGTTTCAAACAATGTCTTGACTTCCAAAACTGTACTTGTTTGCTTCACTTTATTTTTAGTAATCCAATCCTGAATTACATCAAAGTTTTCAAATAGCGCTGTAGAATCGGTCGTGTAGATATTGAGGCGAACGAGATGTCGAGCTTCATATCCACTTGATTGAATAACTTTTCCAAGATTTTCAATAGTATGAAAAATCTGCGTTCTCATATCAGCAGTGCTCGATACGCCATCATCACTAATAGCACATTGTCCCGACACATATAAGGTTGAATTGGCATGTTTAATTTCAACAGCCTGCACATAATTTCTGGCTTCCTGCCAGTTCCAAGGATTGATTATTTTCTTTTCCATTTCTGTAAAATTATTATGGAGCAAAGCTCAAAATACTTTTACATTCATCTGTGTGACAAACCTCACAATTAAATAAAATCAAGAAAACAGACGGCTTAATGTCTCCCTGGATACGCCTAGGTAAGAAGCGAGCAACAATTTTGGAATCCGTTGCAGCAAAGCGGGATTTCTTTTGATCAGCTGCTCATATCTTTCCTTTGCTCCCGAGGTTAAAAATGATAAGATCCGTTGCTGTGACCCGATATGGCCGGCAATTGATTTACGAAGGAAAAAGCGTTCCATCTTTTGAAGCCTATTGCACAACCTTTCAAAATTTTCCAGCGATAGACAAAGTAATTCTGTGTTCTCAAGACATTCCAAAGTAAATGAAGCATTTCCGCGTGTATAAAAGGCCGAAACATCGGTTTCCCACCAGTCTTCCATTGCAAATGAAACAATATGTTGCTTAGCGTCATCGTCTGTATAATAAAATTTAAGAAGACCAGACAATACAAAGTAAATATAGTTTACGGTATCGCCCTCCCTAAAAATACATTCCGACTTTCTATACTGCCGTTGAATAAAACATGCTTTTACCAAGTCAAATTCATCTTCAGTAAGTACAACGACTTTCTCTATATGTTCTTTTAACAGATTATATTTATCTTCCATTAGATTGTAAGTACCATTTACTGCTGATTACAAGTGTTAAAACTTCCATTGTAAAATTGACTAAATGAAGTGTTTTCTCAAAAACGCTGATACAAATCCGCCGCGGAAAAAATAGTGCGGAGAGTTTAAGTATTCGTAAAAATTAGTTGAATTGAGCTCTATATTGTTGTGGACTTTGTTTGGTTTTTAATTTAAACAATCTGCTAAAAGATTGCGGTTGTTCAAAACCTAATTCAAATGCAATTTCAGAAATGCGGAGAGCTGTGGTAGATAACTTATTCTTTGCCCGATAAATCATTTTATCATGAATGATTTGCTGGGTGTTTTGACCGGTAAGATTTCGCAACAGATCGCTTAAATAACTCGCTGACATATGCAGCTGATCAGCCAAATAATTCACAGTAGGAACTCCTCCACTCAGGACCTTATCGCTATTGAAATAATCCTCCAACAATTGATCAATACGCTCGGCAATACTTGGATAGTTTTGTTTTCGGGTCAGAAACTGCCTGTTATAAAATCGTTGGGCATAATTAAGCAACAGTTCAATCTGGGCGATGATCACATTGTGGCTCATCTCGTCTATACGGTTCTCAAGTTCTTCTTCTATATTTCTGAAAAGTGATAGAATGGTTTCTTTTTCTTTGTTCGAAAGGTGCAACGCTTCATTGGTAGCGTAGGAGAAAAAGTGATACTGATGGATCTTTTGGGCTAACGGATAGTGCAATAAAAAATCAGGATCTATGAGCAGCGTGATCTGTGGGCGAAGTATGCTTTGTTCTCCAGTTTCCTTCTGCTTATCCGTTTCTATAGCAGAGAGAATCTGCTGAGGAGCAACAAAAAACAGACCGCCCTCTTTAAAATCAAATTTGGTATGGCCATAGATTAGTTCCCCTCCGGCATCTGGTTTAAAAGCTATTTTATAATAGTTCAACACATGTGATTTAGGAGGAGCATGACCTTCAAGTGGCTTGTCTACCCCATTCAACAAAACAATTAAGGGATGCTGCGGCGGCGGAAAACCTGATGCCTGCATGACATCGGCCAGCGTATTAAATCTTTTTACGGAATGATTCGATTTTTTGGAAACCATATTATAAAAATTCTAGGTTACAAGTTAAACAATATTCGCTTTTCCTCACAAAAAAGAAAAGCGAATAGATCGCAAGATTGTTACCGACGACATAGATCACTAGCCTTGGGCTGCTTGAGAAATCGCTTTCCAGGTTTCCCATTTCTGGAGACGCTCTGAATAAATTTGACGGATAAATGGCAGATCATTTTTACCCAAAAGGAATCGCAACGGTGGGTTTTCAGCATCTACAACAGCAAATAGCGCATCGGCAGTGGCACTAGGATTTCCCCGCTTCATCGTTTGTAAATTTTTCATCACCTGACTTTTCAAATCATCATAATCCGGTAGCTTTTTGCTGGCTATTTTCAGTGATTCGGTGCTGCCAAATTCGGTATTGTAAGCCCCAGGTTCAATCAGCGTTACTTTGATGCCAAATGCCGCAACTTCTTTAGACAAACTATCGTAAATAGCTTCAAACGCAAATTTCGAAGAACAATAGTACCCGATTAGGGGATTGCTATAAATGCCGACAGCGCTGGATGTCCCTAAAATATGGCCATGCCCTTGGGCTCGCAGTATGGGTAATGCTGCCTGAATCACATGGATAGGTCCGATAATATTTGTTTCATACATGGCTTTTACCTCATCAGTGCTACTCTCTTCAATGGTCCCCACTAAAGAATACCCTGCATTATTGAGCACAATATCCAATCTGCCAAAATACTGCTTGGCTTGGTGGATCGCATTTTGCACTTGGGAGCGATTGGTTACATCCACTTCAAGAACCAGAACCTGATCGCCATACGTTTCTTTTAACGCGGCAATATTATTTATATTACGTGCTGTAGCTGCCACCTTGTCGCCACGTTTCAAAGCGGCTGCTGTCCATATTTTTCCAAATCCTCTTGAAGATCCTGTAATGAACCAAACTTTTTCCTTTTGCCTATTTTCCATTTTTAACTAATATTAATATGAATGCAAAGTTGCTTCTAAAATGGATTTACTTACGTTGCCATAATGAGGATAATCCTAACCAAAATAAAGAATTACGGGCTACTGGAATTTAGTATCATGGTATTAGAAAATTTCTCAACATGTTTTCAAGGCTGTGAAACAGCCTTGGGATGATCTAGAAAAAACATTAGTTGTACAGCAAGATGAAGTAGCTAAAGGCAATATCTGCAAAAGGCAACCCGACATATACAATAAATATCCCAGGTTCAAGATTTGCTACCATATAGTAAAAAAGGCCGGAATAGTCCGGCCCTGATATATAGTTATGATCCCAATAATGGGATAGTCGGTTTCAAAAAATGCTGGCTTGACAAAGTGTAAATCAAGCCAGCAAAAGCAATCGTCTCATTTTTCGTATTAGGAACAACCAGAATGCAGTATTCGTTTGATCTTTTATAAAAAAGCCGAGCATCTGACTTAAGCCTCTTCCCTGTTACCCAAGAGCGCACTGGTACGAAACCCTTTTAAAATCATACCCTTATGTCTTTTGAAGAACTTGTTGATATGGCTTTCGTCTGTAAATCCAAATTCATAAGCCAGCAAAGCGGATGAGCTTCAGGCTCAAAAAAAACAGTTACATGCCTGTTATTTCATGTCAGTCTATTCAAGTGGTCGCGATATGCAGAAAATAGCATCCTTATTGGAAAATGGTATTTTAAAACCGCACATTTCGCATGTTTTCGGTTTCGACGAGATGGCAAAAGCTCATCTACAAATCGAAACCGGCCGTACCGTCGGAAAGATAGTGGTTACCTTATAAAACGGTCAGCGATGCAAAAAAATGTATCGAGATCACCATATACTATAATCCCTGCTGGTCTTTAACTGGTGGCTAATACTAAGACTCGTCTTTGGTATTTTTCACCAGACCGATACCGGCAAAAAAGAAAATCAAAGCTAAAACGCCCACTACCCCTAAATTGGTGTACGCAGTGCTTTTATTGATGAGTTCATAGCCTGTATAAATTAAACCGACAATACCAAGAATAGTCAGTATTGTTCCGAAAAAGCGTTTTACGTTCATAAATACTCGTTTAAAGTTATTGATTTTTAAAAATGAAATTTATTTATAATATTTATCCACTATACTTTTTAGGTTAATCCCTTTTCCCAATACAGGTTTAAAAATATCTCCTTCGCTCTGCATTCTTTCAATCGCGTTTAAAATATGAAAATCGCTTATTTTTAACCCTTTTTTCACTTCGTCCCAATGAAGTGGCATAGACACTGTCGCTCCTGGCTTGGGGCGGACAGAATATGCGGCTGCAATGGTCGCATGTGGCCTGTTCTGCAAAAAATCAAGATACATTTTCCCTTTGCGGTCTTTTATGGACCGCTCTAGACTGGTGAATTTAGGAAGCTCATGATGGACTAGCGTGACAATTACCCGGGCAAACTCTTTAGATTGTTCGTAGGTATATTTGCCACCGAGCGGTATATAGATATGAAGCCCTGTAGAGCCACTGGTTTTGCAATAGCTAGTCGCCCCCATATCATCCAATATGCTCTTTGTGACCTGAGCAGCTTCAACAACCTGATCAAACGAATTTTTGTCCGGATCAAGGTCAATTATACAAAACGATGGATTTTCAGGCTTTTTAACCGTACTGCTCCAGGGGTTCATTTCAATGCAGCCAAGATTTGCCATATAGAGCAATGTGGCTTCGTCCTTGCCCACAAGATAATGACGGTCCTTTTCATCTGTTTCACTGTGGTAGAGATAGGTCTCTGCCCATTCCGGTGCCGTATCAGTCACGTTCTTAAAATAAAAACCTTCGCCTTCAATGCCGTTCGGAAAACGGTTCATACTCTGTGGCCTATCCTTAAGATAGGGCAATATAAATGGAGCAGCCTGATAGTAATAATTGATGAGGTCTCTTTTGGTTATTCCCTCTTTCGGCCAAAACACCTTATCTAAATTGGTAAACTTTAGTTCATGGCCATTTACCTTTCTGACCTGGGTTTTATCGGTCGGATTTAATAGTGTTTTCCGCGGCCCTTTTACTCTGGGTGTAACAATTTTATCTTCCATATCGTCTACCATTTTTTCTGTAGGAGTTTCCTCCTCAAGAATTACTTTTTTGGCACTTTTATCTTCCCGCATTCCGTCAAACGAAGGATGCCGCATAATACCGTCGCTGGTTAATTCCGCAAAGCTCACCTCACAGACAAGTTCAGGTTTAAGCCATGTCACGGTAGCATGTGGCGGATTTGGCCTGAAACGCGAGGGCTTATTGACGTCGGGCTCTTCAGAAAAAGGTGCTTTATTAATAACAAGCGGTTTAAATAGCTTCATCATTTCTTTTTGAAGCTTAACATTAAAGCCAGTACCGACTTTTCCGGTGTAGATCAATTTTTTTCCTTCATAGACGCCTACAAGAAGGCTACTAAACTGCTTACTTGAATCATCATTCAGTGTATACCCGCCTATGACAACTTCCTGTCTTTTATTTGCTTTAATTTTAAGCCAGTCCTTTGAACGATTATGGAGATGATAGGTGCTATCTTTACGCTTCGCCATAATCCCTTCTAAACCAAGCTTTTTAGCTTCCTCCAGAAAATGTATTCCGGAAGTTTCAAAATGTTCACTGACCAGGATGCTGTTGCCTTTGGGAATGATTTCTTTTAAAATTGCCTTACGCTCGAGCAATGTTAGGTCTTTCAGGTCCTGTCCCTGATACCAAAGGATATCGAAAAGGTAATAAACCAGATCGCCATCCGCTTCACTCCGCCAATTTTGGAGCGAGCCAAAATTGGCCGTGCCGTTTCCACCTAAAACAACAACTTCCCCATCCAAGATGGCATCTAATTTCAGCTCCTTCAATTGATCATAGATGGGATAGAATTTTTCATTAAAGCTCTTGTCATTACGGGATTTTAGTTCCACCTCACCTTTATTCATAAAAGCTACTGCGCGATATCCATCCCACTTGACTTCATAGATCCAGCCCTCATCATCAAAGGGTTTATCGACCAAGGTAGCGAGCATAGGCTCGATATGGGAATAGAATCTTTGTCTTGGCGCATTTTTTAAAAGTGCCTGAATATTCGTTTTCTTTTTGGAAGTCGCCGTAGGAACAGCTTCAAGCTGATCATTGATTAGCTCAGATGCTTTGTTTTTTGTTGAACGCTTATCTTTTACCGTACTGTCTTTTTTGATAATATGTTTACCATAAACCTGATCGGGTGATTTTTCCATCTGTGGAATTGTCTTGCCTGAGATCACTGATTTATCTTTTGTTGTAATATCTTTCTCACTGGCATATTTATCGTCTAGTTTCATGAGCAGCCACCCGTTATCTCCACGTCCGTGGGCTTTAACAAGAGCGAACTCTCCTTTTAGCTTTTGACCATTGAGCTTAAATTTAAGCTTGCCGGAATAGAGCTGATGCAACAGGTCTTTTTCTTGTTTAGCTACTTCCTTAAGGCCACTTTCAGCTGGCTCATACGTCCCTTCATCCCAGACGATCACGGTACCGCCACCGTATTGACCTTTGGGGATCACCCCTTCAAAGTCTCGGTAATCATAGGGATGATCTTCTACCATCATAGCGAGGCGCTTAATACTAGGATCCATAGAAGGCCCTTTTGGTACTGCCCAACTTTTCAGAACACCATCCATCTCAAGACGAAAGTCGTAATGTAAATGAGAGGCATCATGTTTCTGCACAACAAAGCGTAGTTCAGTCCCACTTGGCTGTCCCCCAAACGGTTCCGGGGTTTTCTCTTCAGAACGCTTTTCACGATATTTCGATAGTCCCATAGCTATTTATTTACTTTACCCCCATTTTCTCTATAACACAATAGTAGCATGAAAAAGGTTTAAAATATTTCCCTCAAAATGTTGTTCAACTGTTTATTACTATTCATCATTTTGCTTCACAATAACATCTGTTGTATTTCTACCTAATTACAGTAAGGAAAAATTTGAGCGAAAAAGAACATAATAATCTTTGGATTTGACAGCCCGGGACCTGTTCAAAGGGATTGTACAGCATCGGTTAATATAGCGTTTACTGTCAAATTCTGTAAACAATGAAGCTAATCTTCATGAATCGAATTAACTTTACAAACGACAGCAATTTATCCATCATGAAGTTAGAATTATATCAAATAGATTCCTTTACAGAAGAAATTTTCCGGGGAAACCCAGCCTGCGTGGTACCGTTAAAAGAGTGGTTACCCGATGAGACACTGTTTAAAATTACACGTGAAAATGCGGTGGCGGAAACGGCCTTTTTCATAGATAACGGTGATACAATCCATTTAAGATGGTTTACACCTGAAATTGAAATGGACCTATGTGGCCATGCAACCTTAGCGACCGTCCATTGCCTGGTTAAGCACCTAGACTATCAAAAAAGCAAAATTGTTTTTGAAACGCAAGTAGGTGAATTAACTGTTGATATAAAAGACGAAGTTTATTATATGAATTTTCCATCCAGAATGCCACAGCCTTCCGCACTGCCCGACGTTATTAAAAACTCGCTTAACATCCAACCCAAAGAGACTTATAAATCAAGAGATTATGTTTTACTATACGAATCTGAGGAAGAGGTCAGAAACATCCACATTAACAGATCCATTTTTGATCTGATTAATCTTGATCCCGGAGGTGTGGTCGTCACAGCAACAGGAAACGACAGTGATTTTGTATCCAGATACTTTACACCGCAATCAACGATCCTCGAAGATCCCGTTACTGGGTCTGCCTATTGTTCCCTTATTCCGTTTTGGGCATCAAGATTGGGCAAGGATACTCTTTTTTCCCGTCAGCTGTCTGAAAGAGAGGGGCAACTTTATTGCGAAAACAAAAACGATAGAGTGATCGTGGCCGGTAAGGCCCGTACCTATTCTCAGGGTTTCATTTGGATCGATTAACGATCATTGCTTTAGAAGTACATCGTTAAAATGCTGTAATAAGAATAAAAAAAAACAACTTTAATCCAAACAGGAAAAAGCGAAGTGATCATAGCTTGTTAACCGATTACATCATTTTAATTCACTAAATTTGTAATATGGACAATAAGGTTATAGATAAGGTCGCATTGATCAGCATTTCGGATAAAAAAGTGTTGACGGCACTTTCCAAATCAAAGTCAAAGCTCTATTTGCCAGGAGGCAAAAGAGAACCTAATGAATCTGACATAGAATGTCTGAAGCGAGAAATTAAGGAAGAACTCAACGTTGAGGTCCAAGAAGATTCGATCCGTTATTTTGAGACCTTCCAAGCCCCGGCCGATGGCAAAGAGGCTGATGTAATCGTGAAGATGACCTGCTATTTTGCGGATTATTCGGGCACACTACAGGCAGCAAGTGAAATCGATCCATTTGAATGGATAACCCTCAGTGATGTTGGCAGAACCTCTGCCGTCGTCCGACTTATATTGGGAAAATTGAAAGAACTAGACCTGATCAACTAGTGCCAACCGGAGCTGCTGCGACTTTAATGGGCTTAGGATGAATACCAAGTTGTTTGAAAGTTTGTGCATGGCTCAGTAAAACAGTGAGATAAAGACAAAAAACCTTGAGGGGGGATCTCAAGGTTTTTACTACCTGTTATTAACCTAATTTATGAAAAGTATTCTTATAACAACGGTTGATTTGCTTTCGTTTTATTTTTTGTAAAAAAAGGCGTAGTTAGCTTCTCGAACATGGTTTTACCTTCAACCCCTATGTCCATTTAACAACGACAAGTAACATAAGCTAAAAATATGTCCTGCGCGAAGTTTTAATCATTCTACCACAATAGTTTCTTGATGAATGATAGCCCCACAATGATCTCGCTTGACATATCTATAGACTCCTTTTGGAAGATCTACCTGTAGCGAATCCTTTTTAGAAAGTGACAAGTAAACTGGAATAGCTGTTTTATCCAATTGATATTCCTTTTCATGATAAATGTAAATGGCCGATGTGCCTGATTTGGTCGAATCAGTATTCGGTATACTATAGCTGCGGTTTAAATCTTTTGCTCCAATCACTATTTTATCGCTATTCAGATTATTTGATAAATACAAGTCATAACCATTCAATATCTTGCTCTCGATAACATATACCAAATCATTAACATCGTTAATAGATAAAAACTTAACTTGATTAATTGTGTAAGGGTCAATTTTGCTTAGTTTCTTAAAATATTGAGCCATACTTTTGATTTCTCCGATATCTCCTTCTTCAATATGTCCTCCGCCAGCTAATACGATAAGTTTAACTTGATTTTTTGTAACGATTTCACTTTTTCTAATCAGATTTTTAGCTTGCTGTAGATCTCTATTGATTGTGTTTTCAAAATCTTCATAGCCTATTATTTTTAAGCCGTAAATTCTTGCTGTTCTGATGAGATTCGCCATATTAGGATCCCTGGTGTAAAATCCGCTCTCAACGTTTGGAAATCCCAGCTTATTAATTCGGTCGTCATCTTCGGATAGACCTTCTAAAGCAAGGACATTAAAGCCTTCTTTGTAAAGTTTTGGCAGTAAAAGATTGATTAACAAACGACAACGTGGTTGTAAATGATTCTCATTAAACATAACCACTCGATGTTCCTTAATTTTCTCTACCATTTGGTCAATGGTAATAGCCGTTTTTTCGACTGACTGTTGTTCTTGTTTAGTTTCGTTATCATATTGAACACTTTCACCAAGAAACGAACGATATGATTTTAATAGCTCGTTGGCAAATTGGCTATCTTCATTTTGCAGAACAAGTTTTTCCAGCGTATCTCTTGTAGACAAATAATTCGCATATCCCTTATCTTTAAAAATTGATTCAGCTAGATTATAATAATCTGGTTCTTGAACGGGCTTCTGCTCGACAAATTTCTCTCCGTAAACCAAAGAATTGTAGGACGTTTTTATGCCATTTAAAACATCTTTAACACTTTCTTGCATATCGGTGATTTCCGTCCTAACTTCACTGACCAAAAGAAATGAATCTCTGTGGTATGGGATCGCTACACGACTTATTATATTATCTCTATTTTTCTGGATACTACGATAATAAACACATTTATACATAGACGTATCTGCAGTGAACTTTGAGACATCTAAAGAAGTTTCCAAACTGCCGACAAAATACATTGGATTTCTTGTCACATCATATGTACCCCAAAAAACAATATTTTTTGATGGAAATTTTATCTTTCTTTTTCGAAAAATAGACCTGACATCTTTTAAATCTAGATACTTAGATCCAAAGTTTGCGTTCCCATAGAAGTCAATCTTTAGTCCTAAAGAATCATTTGTCAATTGATTCATTGCCCCTGGAGAAACCTTATTTAAGTTAGCTATTGGTATATTTACTGTTGTGCAGCTCGAAAGAAAAAAAAAGAATACCAAAATCTTACAGTGTATACTAAGCTTGGTATGGATCATAATGATAAGATTTTGGTTTAAATATCTATTAGCTATGTTTTGAATGAAGCATTACCTCCCTCTTAATCTTTCAAAGAGTTTCACTCTAATATAATAAAACACACTAATAAAGAAAGTATTTTTTTAAAACAGAATAAAAAGACAATGTATTGCTATTATAATAAATGTATTAAAAAAATCTATAAAAATCTGGACGATCGTTTAACCTCTATTTTGTTAAGCGATCGCCATACCATACTTTTTTTTGGAAAGCTATCGAACGATTGAAATTAAATTTTAAACAAGTAATTCAAAATTTAAATTAAATACTTCCCTTTGTTTTTACACAATAATTATTGATCTTAATCATAATATTTTGACGGAAAAAAAGATATGGATTGGATTACACGTGAAAGACCAAAGATCGATAGGATTGCTTGTCCATGGCTGATAAAGCGTTTTATAAATCCGGACGCAAAAATAATATATGCCCCCCTAGATACGGTCTTTGAAATTGCTAAACAAACGAACGCCATTCCGTTTGATATTCCTGGTGTAGAATACAGTCATTATGCAGACGAGTGTACATTTGACTATTTCCTTAAAAAACATGAATTAAACGATCCGGCATTAAAACGAATTGCTGCAATTGTTCGTGGTGCGGACACGGATAGACATGATTTAATGCCACAATCTGCAGGTCTCGAGGCGATTTTTTCAGGTCTAGCTTACAATATCAAGGACGACAATCAGCTTTTGGAGATCGGAATGGTCATTTATGACGGCCTTTATAGCTGGGCTCAACACCTCTACCGACTGAAACATAGCAATGAAGGGCCAACTGAGGTTTTGCTCCTTAAAATCTATCATGAACATTTAAATGATAAGCAAAAAGAAAAATCTCCGGAATGGACTGCATTATTGCGGGAAATGATACAGGATCAAATCGATACAAATACAACATTAAGCTTAAATCAACTTTCCGAAGAACTGGATATTAGTTCAAGCTATTTGTCACGCGAATTCTCAAAATATTTTGAAAACTTAAATTATGGTGAGTACATCCGTAAAAAAAGAATAGAAAAAGCCATTGAACTTATGTCTGACCGCTCAATTTCCCTTACTGACATTGCCTATCTGACAGGTTTTTCTGATCAAAGTCATTTCACGCGCATTTTTAAAAAATTTACAGGAAGTAATCCTTCAGAATATAGGAGGAAATCTTTTAAAAAGTAAGGAATATACAAAATAGTAAAATTTATTCTATTTTGAGATGTTACGTATTAGTTATACTTGCTTTTATAAAGCAGATATTATGAAACTAAACCGATACCACTCCTCTTACCATAAAACTTTTTGTGCAGCGATCATTATTATACTCTTATCATCATTACATTTAAGAGCCCAACAACCGAGCAAACTAGTTGCTTATGTTGGTATAGTAAACCCCATTGTTTCCCTATCATCTGGTACGATAACGCCAAATTTTAAAGATAGCTATCAGGTAGGTATGCCGACAGGTATCAATATACTTAGAGAAGGACACTTGGGATTTTCACTGGAAATGGTTCCCTACATTAAAGTAGCATCCGGGAACAGCAAAATGAGCAATTTCTTGTTCCATCCGGGCGTATTATTTCCCATCGGAAAGGAATTCACATTTATCGCCAGGGCTGCATTTGAAACTTCCGGACGATATGGGCTTACACCGGTATTAAGCAAGGTCATAACACATGGTCAGGCTGGAAAACTTTTTCTAGCAACTCCCTTCCCCGTCCGATTTGGCAATGAACAAAAAATTTCTATTGCTGCTGCTTTTCAATTCGGATATATATTCTAAATCGAATGGTGATCGATTAAAATTCCCAAATGAACAACAATAGTGGTGTTCATTTGTTGCAAGGGATAGTTTACTATTTATACATATCAATATTTTCAAACTATAATAGATCAGGATGAAAAATTTTAGAAATTTAACGTCACGCAGAACGCTATTGAAAATGGGATTGCTCCTAACAGGCAGCGGACTAGTTGGTCTTAAAACAGTTCATGCGTTTTCTACGACCACGTCGAATACGCATGATCTAACCGAGGCTGAAATCCAAGGAATTGAAAAGGCTTTAGGAAAGAAAGGAAAATATAACGCAAAAGAAGTTACACATAATACCAGTTTTCCCCGTAATGATCTAGCTGTGACCGTCAAAGGTAAGGATGTTCCTATATCTTTTGGCTTTGGAGGATGGGCTGCGATAAAGAGGACCATGGATGGAAAGAGTGCTGTGCTTATGAGTGATTGTGTTCTACTTCAGGAAGAAGTAAATCCCCTTATTACTGCTGCCCTTGAATCAGGTCTGGAAGTTGGGGCAATCCATAATCATTTCTTTTATGAAGAACCCCGAATCTTTTATATGCACATCCACGGAATGGGGGAACCAGTCGAATTGGCTCAGAAATACGCAGCAGCTATCTCAAACACTAAAATAGCTGTTGGAAATCAACCAGCACCACTGAATCAAAAACAAGATCCAGGGGATAAGATATTTAATGTTACCGAATTAAATAACATTATCGGTCATGAGGCCGCGATAAACGGCTCAACAATCAAATATACCGTAGGACGATTCGATTTAAAAATTATGGCAATGGGAGCCGAAATGACATCCTCGATCGGTTTAAACAGTTGGGCGTCATTTACCGGATCCGAAAACGAAGCCTATATTGCTGGTGACATCGCAATGTTAGACCATGAGGTCAATCAAGTTATCAGTACTTTAAGGAAACACCATATCGAAATTGTAGCAATCCACAACCATATGCTTGGAGATGATCCACACATGATCTTTCTTCATTACTTTGGAGTCGGTCCTTCTAGGGAGCTAGCACTAGCTTTCAGAGATGCACTTCTTGTACTCGGCAAAAAATCGCATGGCCATAATCATTAATCGAATTAATTGATCTATACGCTCCATTGTACTTTTGATAAGACGTGGTGTAATATGCGCTTATTATATACGGCAACTTTAAATTTGACTATAGGATGTACGCTAATCTATCTTTCTGTAAATAGCGGTAGGTCCATCCATTGCATCGATTGATAGGGTCAATTCTTCTGAACTAACGGAATAGATCTGTGGAACGCCATCTTTGACATCATCATATATGATATAAGATTCTTCCTTCCCTGTTATTTTACTTAGCTTTCTTTCAATGGAATACAGCCCCTTTTTTGTCGTGTTGTTACCCGTCATGAAATAATAATCTTTCACGCCAAATTGTACAATTTTACCATTTCCTTTATCAAAATTTTCCCGCTGCCCGGTAAATCCATTTATGGAAGCTTTTATCTCCCATTTACCAATAATTGATGCCATTGGCAACTTTTCATCTTTACTGCAGGAAAAAATTACTGCAATTCCGCCGACTAATAATGTAACTAATGCCGATCTTCTTTTCATCTCTGTGCCAGATTTATTGATTAGGTTATACTTATTCCAAAGAACGTATTTAGATTATATAATGCTACAGTTAATTCATTGAAAATATTGGCTATTTTTTCTCTTTCTTTCTTTTAATAAAGACCTGGCATCAGGTATATTTGTTGAATACCAATCGTTCAGCTTACCAATTGGCTTCTCCATCAATAATCATATCCAAGCGCTTCAAGCCGCTAACTTTCACGAAGCCGAGCACAGCGGAATAATATTAAGTTACTTGAAACTTCTAAGGCAATAAGATGTTTCCAGCCTTTCTTTGGGACAGTTATGACAGTGGATACGATATCTTGATATGGCTTCAGGCCAATCGATATTGAATCTACGAAGATATCCATTTTCAGGATGTTAATCTTTAGATAATCATCGCAAAAACTGGATTTCAAAAAAGAGTTTTATACTGTCTATTCATTTGTAATTCCCTACTTGACGAGTCTGTACTGGAAGTTTACGAATTAAACCACGATACACATTTGGCCACAAATTGCTCAAACTTTCGATCCGTATTTCGCATG
Organism: Sphingobacterium sp. UBA5639; assembly: GCF_002421245.1. Taxonomy (NCBI): domain Bacteria; kingdom Pseudomonadati; phylum Bacteroidota; class Sphingobacteriia; order Sphingobacteriales; family Sphingobacteriaceae; genus Sphingobacterium; species Sphingobacterium sp. UBA5639. The sequence continues at coordinate 125,058 of NZ_DIJR01000034.1, read as the reverse complement.
ACCGGGCCATGACCAAAGCATATCATAGAAGGATTTAATCCTGCTAACTTTTGGAGCGATCTGATGTTTTGCTGTTGATCCGACGTGAATATTTTTGGAGGGAGCCCTAGGCCAGGCACTGTAGTGAGCAGGTTCATATTTGTAGCAGCATCCCCGATTATCAATACACCATCCCGCTCACGGAATAAAGAAATATGACCGCCTGAATGGCCTGGAGTTTCTATGATCCGAAAGTTTCCAATGCTATCATTTTCAACGAGTGTACCATCGACTTTGTGGCCCTGCCCCGCCCAGTATTTTTGTTGAAGTTTTGCTAACCAATGTTTGGGATTTGGATAGTCATTAGTTACCATACCTGTTTCAGTCCTAAAAATTTCATTTTCATGGCAAAGTAAAGGTATTTCAAATTCATCACATAGTTGATCACTACAGCCCTGATGGTCTGCATGGGCATGGGTAAGCACATGTTGATGGACGGATATTTTCTGAAGGGCTCCCTTCACCGTATTATATGAACTGCGTATCCCACAATCAACCAACACACCCTCTACTATATAGCAGTTGATACTATTTCGTGGCATCAATGGTACATGAAAAACTTCTTGGGCAATTTGATGTAACATAGCTTTTTTTTGCAAAACTATGGCACTCTATAGAAATAAATAAGGACATTTGTCCTATAATACTTTGGCGCGATGTATTTGTCCCTTCGCTCTTGTAAGAGATCGCTGCGTGATGCCCAGATATGAGGCGAGGTCTTGTGTCGCTATGCGCTGAACGAGCTTTGGTTCATTCGAAAGGACATAATGATATTTATCGAGCGCTGACTTATTATTGTAATTCAGGAGGTATTGTTCCTTTTGGATATATTCCTGTTCCATCACAACTTGTATAACCTTGTTCCAAGAAGTCACTCGACCAAGCAGATATTGATAGTCAGCATAGTTTATCCGATGAATTATACTATCTTCTACAGCCCTGATACTCCTTCTGGATTTTTCCTGAGCGACAAACTCTGGAAATGAGGTTACAAACTCATTTTCAAATTTGAAACAAGTTATATTTTCTTTCCCCTCCTTGTCGATGGCATATGCTTTTACCGCACCACTGAATATAAATCCAATATGACGACAGGGTTCGTCCGCACGAATAAAAAAATCACCCTTTTTCAAATCGTGTGGTTTGAAGAACTGAACAGAAAAATTCATTTCCTCAGCTGACATTACCCCTATCGAGAATAGATGTTTTATTAGTGCATCTGTCATATCATCATGTTGTGTTTTCTATTGCTGTTGTTAAAAAGCTCGGGGTCCCATACCAAATCCTGCATACAAAATTAACAATAATTGACTATAGAAAAAAGTTGCTCTCTTTGTTCGGATTTCTCCACCTACCTGTGTCATAGTATGCGTATTTAAACGCCCGGATTCTTTTGGCATGGTTGGAGAATATTTCGCGATGATAATTTCTGAAATATCAATATCTTAATAAGGAACATTTCCCTTTCTTAGTTTCAAAACAACATGTTGAATTTGAGGTAAGAGTACTAAAATAAGAATGACAAAAATTAAACCTGTTAACATTAAATCATAATAATCCCTAATAGCACGAGCCAATATCTGCTGACCTACCATCTGATTCAAGTAGCCCGAGGATACTATTTTAGACGTATATATATCGCTGCCTGCATTTGCGTATTGTGCCTGAATATCCAATAAGGTAACAGGCAACTGAGGGTTCGTCTCCGTGAGTGATTCCCGAACTTTTTCCCTTACGGATGATTTTGCAAATAATTGAAGTTCGTTGTTAAGCGCCAGACTAGCTGTAAATCCTATGAACCTTGAAAATATACCAATCAGAGAGGCATTGATGGCAATTTTGGAAGGTGCTGACGCGGCGGTAAATGAAACAATCGGAACAAACAACACCCCTGTTGCCGCGCCATACATAAACATAGGCAGAAGGAAGTCGGTTGTTTCACCCTGTACAGAAACAAATAGTATCATATAGGTATAATATACCGCCATCAACCCAAAACCAACAATAATCATCCTGATCAGGTTGTACCCCATCAAGACAAATCGAGAAGTGATAAACATACTCAGTATAGTTCCAGCAATCACAGCAATCCATACCGGAATGGTACTCAATGGATGGTTTCCTAAAATTACTTCAAGATAACCATAGGCTAGCCCAGTGCTTCCTTTAAAGATATAAAAGGTAAAAAGAAGCAAAAGTCCAATAACGAAATTCTTTGCCCTAAAAATCTGTAAATTGATTAATGGTCTTTTAAGTTTTAATTCTCTGCTAATAAAAAGAGAAAGAATAATTAAATTAACTAAACAAAGTGTGCTGATTAATGAACTATCAAACCATCCCAGTTGTCGTCCGTACACAAGGATATATCCTACGATCATGATAAAAGACACATAAAGTAAATAGCCGATCCAGTCCACCTGATACAGTGGTATTTTTCTGGTAAACCGGGCCTTACCGTTCATGGTAAGTAAAACAACACTTGTCAGCATAATGACTACAATAACAAATCCGTAGAATATCCAGTTGAAATCAAAGAAATAAAGGATGACACTGATATAGATGGAGTAAAATGGCACCGCTATTTGTATACTGCCATAAAGGAGGCTGTAAGCAATCACACGGGCACGTACAGACTGTAACCTTGGAAAAATAAGCTGTAACACAATGCCCGACATTAATGCACAGGTAATGCCCTGCAAAAACTGACAGAAAACAAATAATATCCAATCTCTGAAATAAAAACAAACCACAGCACATAGCACATTTACCCCAAGTGCCAGCAGTAGATATTCCCTTGGCGCGAAATACTTTATGATTCTAAAATCCAGCGCCAGGAAAGCTACGGTTGAACCATAGATAACGACCATACCATATTGTACATCGGTAGCTTGTATTCCGTAAAAGCCCATCGCGGCACCTGGACTTCCGTAAAAGGCAAAACTAAACAGACTCGTCATGAGAATAGCAAATATGACAGACCTTGCCTTCCATTCGGATACCCAGGATTTAAAAATCGGTATTTTGTGTACTTGCATCGTTAGTTTTTTAAAACGTAAACATTCGCATTCATTCCGGCAGATAGCTTAGTTAATTTTTCGGGTATATCGGTCAGTTTAATTCGAACAGGAATCCGTTGGATAATTTTAACAAAATTACCGGTAGCATTATCTGGCGGAAGCAGCGAATACCGGGATCCTGTGGTTGGCGAAAGGGACTCGATACTGCCGTTGAATTTCTCATTCGGAAAAGCATCGACTTCAATAGATACCGCTTGACCGATTTTGAATTTCCCAATCTGTGTTTCTTTAAAATTTGCCATTACCCACTTTTCCTCGGCTCTGTTCACCAGGAATGCCAATGTCTGTCCGGGCTGTATCAGTTGTCCCGCCTGAATGGTCTTTTTCCCGATTTGTCCATCAAAAGGTGCTGTGATAACGGCATATCGAATATCCAACTCTTGTCTTTTGAGAAGTGCTTCTTTGATCTTTATTTCTGCCTTTATAGCATTGTGCTGTACCCTGAAATCATTTAATTTGGATTCAGCGACCTGCAAAGAAGCTTTTGTCTGGTCATAATCTGATTGGGTGATGAATAAAGTAGCACTGATGTTGTCGAATTTTTGTTGTGTGGTCGATTCGTCCGCGAGTAGATTTTTATAGCGGTCAAATTCTTTTTGCTGCTGGTTCAATCGTGCTTTAGCACCTTCCAATTGGGCCTTAATGACGGCAATGCTTTTAACCTGCGTTTCCTCGCTTGCCGCCAAGATCGGTAATTTGGCCTGCGCGCTCATGAGTTCTGCTGACGCAGCATCTCTCTTTAACCCGTACTCGTCCTGTTCGATCACTACAAGGGTATCGCCTTTTTTTACCTGCTGATTGTCCTTATAATATATTTTACGGATATAGCCCCCTACTTTTGCATTTATCGGGGAAAGATAGGCATCAATCTGAGCGTCGTTGGTCTGTTCATAGCGATATCCTTCGAAGAAATAAACAGCTGCCCAAATAATAATTCCCACGAATAATGTGATACCGAGCCATTTGGTTAGGTCTACAACAATTTTATCTGTTTTATTTTTGTTCATGATATTTGTATTAAAGAATTCCGATAATTGCCAATAGCCTGATATTCTTAAGTTTAACGTTTGTTTGTGCTGTTGTCAGATTAAATTTAGCTTCCAACAAAGCATTTTCGGCTTCCAGAAGATCGGTCAGAAGGGATTCCTGGTTTAAGTAGCTACTTCTGATAACACGAGCAGTTTCGGCGGTTTTAATGATATTTTGCTCTGCTGTTTCCATGCTTTCCAAGGCCTGTTTTTGCTGTAAATAAGCCTCTTTTACCTCAAGGTAGATCTCCTCTTTTTTAATATTTGCTTTTTCTCTTGCCTCATTACTGATCGCTTGAGCATGAGCGACGGAATGCTTGCTTTTGTATAGATTATCAATAGGAAACTGGACTTTGATCCCGGTCTGACCAAATCCCCATAGATCATTCGAATATGGATAAAATGAAATCTGCGGATAGGTGTAATTGTAAGTTGAATACAAGGAGATTTTAGGTAACAGCGTCGCTTTTACCTGCTTGATGTTCATTTCACTCAATTTGACAGCGCTATAGGCTATCTTGTATTCCGGCGATTTGTTAAATGCGATGTCTAGATAATCCTCATAACCACCTTGAGTGATAACCTTTAACTCGATTGTATCTTGGTATTTTATTTCAAGCTCAGCATCATTTTCTTTCCCCATCAGGATATTGAGCCGTTGTTTAGCGATTTCAATCTTCTTCGCGATATCAGAAAGGCTGAGTTCCAGTTGCGCTAATTTCACGGAGGTTCTTAATACATCGCTCTTTAGCACGGTGCCATTTTTATGCAAGCTTGCTACCAGTGTCAATTGTTTTTTTTCGGCTTCAATTTCTGCAGCAAGAAAATCCTGGAAATGCAGAAACTTATACAGATCAAAGTAAGCCGCTGCAACATTGTATTTTACACTGTGTTTTTGCAGATCGACTTCATATTGTGTACGTATCGCCTCTTCCTTTTTCATGGCGATGTTTCTTTTGTCCTTACCACCATTGTAAAGATTGACGTTCAGGTTGTAACCCACGCTGTAACCATAACCTTTTACAGGCACATCCTGCGGAGAAGAAAATAATCCATTGTCATAGATCAGGAATTTGGAATTGAGTTTTGCATCTCCACCAACAAAAAGCTCAGGCAACAAACGATCTTTCGCTTCCAATATTTCCAAATTGCTCTGCTGAAGATGTAGATCGGATAGTTTCAGTTGACGGTTATTTGTTTCGGCTACTTTCCAAATTTCTTCCAAGCTTAATACCAGCTCATTAGCTATATTTTGAGCATAGACTGATTGTACAAATAGGGTTAACAATAAGCTCAAAATCGGGACTATTTTATATTGTTTCATCGGTTTTGTTTATATATTTATTTCTTTTTACTAGCCATGGTTTTACAATCTTTTTCAATTCATCAAAAGCAAAAGTTAAATCTACCATTGGCATAAAAGCATAATTATACCCATAAGCAAACCAGAAAATATGTGCACTGTCAATTCCTTCATCTGAATGATGTAATTTATTAGCAGACTTTTGGTCTTGTGTTTCAAGTTGAAAATCTTTGCGCGATGTTATGATTTTATGTTTCATAATGACTTTACTATTATTACATAGCAAAAGTATCCAGCATGGCGAAGTATCATTTTATATAATTAGCCTAATATTTGTTAAATTTGGCCATATGGAAATTCTGAGCCAAATCATACATATTGTTGATCAAAATCCTGATTCTATCCTGGTGATGCGACAGCAGACAGAACAACGTTTGCCTGCCCACCAGCACAAGAAGGCTCAGTTGTTATTGGTTTATGGCGGGATTGCTTACCTGCAGACTGACGAAAAGGATTTCTATATTCCCTCAAATCATTATATCTGGATACCAAAAAATTATCGGCACAACCTGATGTTCAACACCCAGGACCTGTCTATTATCAATATTTATTTTCCGGAGGAAAGTGTTGGTAATTTTTATGAGGAGTTGGGGATTTATCCGGTGAGTAAGCTGCTGGCAGAGATGCTTTCTTTTAGTGAGAAGTGGCAAGGTAATTATTACAAAGGTTCGTGGGAGTTTGAATTTTTAATCACGCTTAAAGGTGTATTATCAAAAGAAAATCTCAAAAAATTCTCCATACAACTTCCTACAACTGACGATCAAAGGCTAAATACCATAATTGAGAGTTTTAGAAATCGACTAAATGAAAATCTAAGCTTAGCTTTTATTGCTCAGCAATCGGGAATGAGTGTTCGTAGTTTGACCAGATTATTCCAAACCAAACTGCACATTACATTTGTTCAGTATTTAAAAATGCTACGGATTATTAAGGCAATGGAATTAATCAACGATACAGATTTGAATATGACCGAGATTGCGTATGATATTGGCTATTCAAATATAGCGGCTTTTAGCAATAACTTTTATCTGCTTACAAACATGAGACCTACGGAGTTTAAAATGAAGTAAGGAATAAAACTTTACAGTCCGCCTGTACTCGCTTTGATCTGCGCATTATGGTCAGAACTCTGTCATAGTTCAATACCGATAGGCCCATATCAACTGCATTCGCCCCCTAATCCCTGAAAACTAATGGAGTAACTTTAGTTAAGCGAAATTCTTGATCCATGTCAATCTTTTTTTTCGAAAAATAAAAGAACTTAGTCTATATATAAAAACAAAAGAAATAATATAAACAGATTTAAAAGGAATAGGATGAAAAAGATAGCAATTAATGGATTTGGTCGCATCGGACGCGCTGCCTTAAAAATAATAACAGAAACTGCCGATCTTGAGGTCGTTGGAATTAATGATCTGATGAGTATTGAAAACGCCGCATATCTGCTTAAATACGATAGTAACTATGGGAAATATGAAAAAGATGTGCGTATCGAAGGAGATACAATTGTGGTCGATGGAAAGGTGGTTAAATATACAAGTATCAGGGAGATTGAAAAGTTACCTTGGAAAGATATCCAAGCGGATATCGTTATAGAGAGTACGGGTATTTTCACAAACAAACCGGACGCTGAAAAACACTTGACTTCTGGAGCAAAATTTGTCGTCATTTCTGGTCCTACTAAAGATACGCCGACAGTGGTCCATGGAGTAAATACCGAAGATGGCAGGGTGTCTGTTTTTTCATGCGCAAGTTGTACCACCAACAATATAAGTCCAGTAATCGAAATATTAGGCAGGAGACTGGGAATAAAAAAGGCCATACTAAATACCACACACGGTTATACAGCTTCACAGGCATTGGTCGACGCTCCATCAAAAAAAGAACCGCGTATGGGACGGGCTGCAGGCATTAACCTTGCCCCCGCGGCCACGGGGGCTGCAATAGCGACGACAAAAGCACTTCCGCAATACGCCGGAAAGTTTGACGGTATAGCTGTTAGGGTACCTGTTCCAGTAGGATCCATCTCCGATATTACGTTTATTGCAGAAAGGTCCACCACAATCGAAGAGATCAACCAAATTTTGATCGAAGAGTCAAAAACTGATCGCTATAAAAAGGTGCTAACGGTAACCGACGAGCCCTTGGTATCTACCGATATTATCAAAAGTCCATTTGCAGCGACAGTAGATCTAGAAATGACTCGAGTTGTCGATGGCGACCTGGTGAAAGTGATGGCTTGGTATGACAATGAATGGGGATTTACCAACCAAATGATCAGACAAATTCAATCGATTTAGTGCGGTAGCAACGAAGAACTTAACGTGCGAGGCGTTATCTAAAGGTTAGATAGCCCCTTCTTAATACAATTTTATACTTCTTGCAGCCCAGTCAAATAAAGTAAGCAGCATGAGTATTCAAATATTCAACTTTTAAACAAATCTTTCATTTTGTTAAAGTCCTGCTTAGGTTTTTTACAGCGATAGATCGTTTGCAGCACCCAATCTTCGCTACTTGCATAGGGACTATATAATTTTCGCACAGGAACAACTTTTTCGAAAAAAGGACAAAAGAAATTGTCACCGGTATCGTTATAACAAATGGCAATCACCGTTTGGGGCATCCGGCCTGTCGGTGCCCAGTTATAGAAGCTACCGTGATAACAAAAGGCGTTCGGAAGCCCATATGTACTCTTCATCAGTTCGACTGCACCCTCCTGCGAGTAATGTTTGCCCCAAATAAGACAACTTGCTTTTTCATTCGGGGGTAAACTGTCGTATACTGAGCGTAATTCATGCATACCCGTTTCCCATTTTTGCAGGTCCAAGTTGTTTTACAATTGTGCCAAAGCGTTTTTTACGCGCTCACGGTTTGGTTTAGATACTGGTATTTTCTCACGGTTTGCCAATAGTAAAGTCCCGCCGTCTTCCTTAAGCCAACTTTGGATATAAAAAGGGTTTATAAGGTGACTTTGGTGTGTTCGAATAAAGTTGTGTGGAATTAGTATTTCGCTGTATTCTCTTAACGGTTTTGAAGAAATTATTTTCTCTTCATTTAGTAAGTGAAAAACGGTATATGTATCGTCTGCTTCGCAACGTATAATATCGCTAATGAGTAAGTATCGAGTTTCGTTTTGAAAAGCAAGAGCTATCTTCTGAGGCACCCTCTGTTTCGATGTCAACTGCTGAATCAGAAATTCTACCCCGGGATTCTGCACTATTGTACTTACTTTTTTGCAAGCCTTTTCAACGGCCAATTTGAGCTCGTCTATATCAATGGGTTTTAGAAGATAATCTAATGCCGCATGTTTTATGGCTTGTATACCATATTGGTTGTATGCTGTAACAAAAATGACCTGAAAGTCTATTGTTTCAAAATCCTTAAGCAGGTCAAAACCTGTCTGACTCCCCATTTCTATATCAAGAAATACCAAATTGGGTCTATTATTTTTAATTAAGCTCGCTGCTTCAGTAATCGTATTTGCGATTGCCACAACTTCAACATGTGGACAATACTTAGCCAATAGCGCCTTTAAATTTTTGGTATTTGAAATTTCATCGTCCACTAAAATAGCACGTATCATAATAACCAGTTTTTAAAAATTAAAGATACGCATGTCCCCGTACTTTTAGATTCTGTATCTATGAAAATATTTGTCTCTGGATGCAATTCATTCCAAAGCTGTATACGCTCATTGGTTAACCTGATTCCTAATCCGAATGGTGTATGTGCTATATCATACCCTCGACCATTATCAAATATAGTTATTACCATATCACTCTCCTTCCTCTCAAAATATAAGCTAACCTTTCCACGTTCCTTCAATTCTGATATCCCATGTTTTATGGCATTTTCAACCAATGGTTGTAGGAGCATTGTTGGTATTTCGATGTTATTAGGATCAAGATCGCTAACATCAATCGCATATTCAAAACCAAATCGTAGCTGTTCCATCTGAAGATAATCGGTTAAAAGATTGCGCTCATCCGTGAGTGTATTTACCGATTCACTATCCAGCACATTTCGGGTGAGACGGGCAAATTTGCTTAAATACCTATTTGCATTGTCCACATCATTGTTATTTATAAAACTCTGAATGCTAGCGAGCGAATTGAAAAGAAAATGAGGATTGAGTTACGCCTGAATCGAGATCAGTTTAGTTTCCGATATTTTTTTATTTAAACTCTCTTCTCGGATTTTTTTTTCTATTTCTTCTACGCAGTACATAAATTAGAAGAAAGCTTATAATGCTAAAGATAATAATTAATGATAGAGACCACATGATCATATCTTGCATAGAGAAAGTTCTATCAATTTGTATTTTGACATTTTGTCTAAAACTAGACGATTCCATCTCTTGCTCCGTCATATTCTCTAATTGTGGTCGAATAATGATTTCATATTCTCCAGAATTTTTGAAATTCTCCCGACCTATTGAAATATTCGGTTGCTCTATTCCATCTACAGTGTAAAAACTGTAATTCCAAGAATTACTTTTAAATACAATGTTGCCAGTTTCCTTTTCTTTTACCAATAACGAGTAAATGGAACTGTAATCATTTTTTCTAACTGCAACCTTCAGACCTGTAACATCATTGTCCAAGATAATTTTCGACGCATCTGTTTTCATTTCAACCGCAGATCGATTTGATCTATCAATTAGCTCCCTTCCAAGAAAGATAATATCAGTTTTTGGGATCGCTGTGTTATATATAATCACGCTTCCCTGTTCTGAAGGATCTTTTTCGTTATATAAGGTTACAGAAATGGTCTTATTTCGGATCTCCGTTATTGGCAATTCTGCTATATAACCAAATAAGCCGTGTTTGTTAAAGGTCAGGTCCTCTAAGCGTCCGGATAACAACGTATTTTTTAAATCATCGACAACAGCAAAGCGATAGTTCTTTATGCCTGAAAGTAGTTTAGTACGAATTTTGAATTGTACCCTATTTCCATTATTGATATAAGTCAGCGCTTGGTTGCTTATGTTGGGAAACCTGTTTGCATAGCTCCTAATTTTACTTAGGCTATCGAAGGAGGCACCGATGCTTATTCCTGCAATATCTATACTCCCTAAATAATATTCTACCTTTTTGTCTATTGAATATTGTTCGCCCTTGCTGCTAACCTGAGCAACAATGGGTATCCAAAAGAATATAGCGATTAGTAAAAACGTGTTTTTTTTCATGATCTGCCGTTTATACTTACAAAACTCTATAATTATTAATTTTAAAAAAATGCAAAAACAGTATTGCTCTCCGCTCACTTGGTAAACTATACGCCAGGATCAGGATTTAATCATTTGAGCGCTCATCACAATTACGCTCTTATATAGAAAGGTATAAACACAAAGTCGACATAGCCGGACTCTATCTTATTGTATCCGACCGCATTCGCTTTCGAGAGTCGCTTTGCGATTACGTTGATCCTTATTCGCGCCATAAATGAACCTATTAGTTGAAGCTCAGACGTACCTGTCTTGATTCGTAGTAGCCATAACTTGACGAAAGCAATCCTGCTAGATTTTGCGAGTATTTAACTCGGTTACCTTTATATTCGGAGCGCCTATGCTGTTCTGGACATAATCATAAAGACCTCCCCTCCATAAGAAGAATTTTCCAATCAATAAGAGCTTCGGTAAAGAAGTCATTTAGGTTACAATAAGATCTGATTTTTTCACTTGGGTTACTGAGATATCACGGAGATAAGCGCCTTATACAAGTAATAAAAATAGGTATAAAAGCTTAAATATTCAAAGGGGGGGAAACTACTCAGTATCAAATTGAAGGATCCCCTTCCCCTCGCGAATTGATTTATAAATACTATCCCGCAGTTTTGGATCTATGTTTTTTTGTTTAATGTATTTTAAAAAACCTGTAATGGTGTCATTATGATGATATATTCTTTCAGCACTACTCTTTTTCAATAATAATCTGTGATTACCAAGCAGATCCATTTCAGTTAATTCAATAGTTGAATGTATAGGTATTGGATCAGATAAGTTCACCTTGAAAGTTGGAACCTTTGATTTTAATAATACCCGATCCACCGTTCCTATTTTTTGATCGTTGAAATAAATATCATTGGGCATGGATGCTATTGTCTTTTCTTCTCTGAATTCCAGAAAATACTGTTTTTCCCTATCGAAATTACACCCCATCAAAAGTACGACCTCAATTAGTATTATTTTTACAGGTGAATATCTCATAATGCGTCTATAAATTATCAGGGATTAAATCTCAAATACTTAAGATTCATTAAAGTCCCCATTTTTAAATTCTCCCAATCTTCTGCTTTCGTATGTTCAAATACAATTTGACAGCTAATCTTTTCTGTGGCAGCTGGCTTAGGAGTGCCGTCGGGGCACCTCCTTTTCATGTTATTGCTCCATACGATTGGTCGGTTACTGGGATGCAGTAACAGGACTGGGTTTACGATCAAACATAACCGGTTTTTCACTACCGTCCAACAGAATTCCTATACCTTGAATCTGACCGTCCACATCGCTAAAGAAGTTAAAGAGAAGATTACTTGGTTCAGGATCCGCTGCGCCATCTTTATCGACAGACCGTGGGTCAAAAACATCATAATGTCGGTGGATAAGGACAACCTTCTCATAACCGAGTTCACTGTATAGCTTGTTATCCTTAAGCCTTACCTCAATAATTCCATATGCAGGATTCTCAAAAGAACCAGTGTACTGTTTTAAGGAATGGGAAGGGTTCGTCGCTGGAATGGGCAACTTTTCTTCTTCTTTTTTAACATGACGCAGCGAATCGATTTCAGCCTTTTTTTCACCATTCCAGTCGATTGGATTCAAACCAAGAAGTATATCCGCTATAGAATTTCTGACCACCGTAGGAACTTTAGATACGTTTTGATTGGTTAATACGACAATTCCGAGTGTATCTGTTGGAAAAAATGCCACATTCGCAGAAAATCCGTTAATATTTCCACCATGTTCTACTTGATAATGTCCTCTATAGGAGCCAATCATCCAGCCTAATCCATAATTGGAAAGGAAAACATCTTTGTGTTTGTCCGGTAAAGCGGCATCCATCACCATTTGGGAGCTCGCAGCCTCCTTTATGTAATTTGCAGGGAGTATTTCTTTCCCATTGAAATAACCTCGGTTGAGCCAAACCTTGAGCCAATTAGACATGTCATTAGCACTGCTATTTATGCTTCCTGCCGGCCCCATGCCACTAATATTATAATAATCAATTAGTTTTATCGTGTTATCTTTGGAAAGTGTATAAGGCAAAGATGCATCGCTATCCCGTTGGAAGGCTAAGAGATTGGTGTTAGAACGGGTCATTTGTAGAGGGGTAAAAAACTTTTCCTGTATATTTTGTTCCCATGTCTTACCACTCAATCGCTCCACAATCATTCCTTGAGCAAGGTACATAAAGTTATTATAGAACCATTTCATGCGCAGGCCTGAACTGGGTTTCATAAATCTGACCCGTGAAATCAGACTATCTCTATTTTTACTATTGAACAGAAACCAAGATAAATCATAGCGGGACAAGCCTGTCCTATGCGCCATTAGGTCTTTAACCACGATTTGATTATCCATCTCATCATTGTAAAACCGTAACGCAGGCAGTAAAGATACCGCTCTGTCCTCAAATGTCAGTTTGCCATCCGCTCTCAACAAACCTAACAATGAAGCGGTAAAAGCTTTGGAGCTCGAACCGATTGCAAAAAGCGTATTCGGTGTAACAGGTTTTTTATTCGCGAAATCACGATAGCCAAATCCCTTATTATAAATTATTTTATCGCCTTTTACAACAGCAACGGCAAAACCCGCCACATGATGATCTTTTAAAACTTGGCCGAGAACAGAATCAATTGCTTTAAATTGATCTTTCTGCCCACCTACTTTCCCAACCTGAGAAAATAGTGAAAAAGAAAACCAGGAACAAAAAATAAAGGTTAAAAGGAATTTCATATCAAATTGGAATATATACGAAAATACTTATTCAACATGATTCCCGCAAACTACTGGAGACATTGCCTTTAATTTTTTTATTCCTGGTTGTTCTTAGGAGGTTGCTGAATTTTACGATAATAATTGGTCTATCAATCCGTAAAATCTCCTAAATTATTCTTTCGTATAATTCGACTTTCCGTTTACATCCACCTGCTTACCTAAATACTTTGGTTTTCTATTTCTCATTACATCCAAAACCGCTTTCGTTACCGATAGTTTTTCTCTAAATGCATAATATTTATATCCAGGGTAAACTCCTCGATCGGCACTATAACCGAATGATTTTATGCCTAATTTATCACCCAGATAAACACATCTATTTAGATGATATTTTTGAGATACCAAAATTGCCGTATCAACATTAAATATATATTTTGCCCGGTACATGGTCGAGTAGCTATCGAACCCAGCATAGTCAATGTAAATTTTAGCGGTATCGATGCCATTTTTCTGACAGTACAACTTCATTACGCTAAGCTCATCGTACTCGTCTCTTCCGTTGTCTCCCGACAACAATATTTTATCCACTTTGTGGTTTTTGTACAACGAAATCCCGGCATCGAGTCTATCTTTCAGATACCTACTTGGCTGATCACCATTGATGCCAGCGCCAAAAATGATGGCTACCTTGGTTCTTGGCACATCCTTAAGTTCAGTGAAAATCACCGAATCTGTTTTAGCCGTTACATTGCTATTGGTTATCACCACAACAACCAGGGCTACTACGCATAGAACGACAACCACTAAAACGAACCTTTTAATCTTTTTCATTAGCTTGATTTGTTCATGATAAACTTATCATTTTAAACACAAATTTAATAGTACAACCAATTGAAAATCGAACCAATTATAATTCGCTGCAGATAAATTATCATTCGTAGGCACTTACAGTCTTTTCGGTATATTTCATTTGGCTATTAATGCTCTAGAATTTAAACATAACCAACATCGCTTTATGATCGGTTGGCCACACGCCTTCGGGCAGCAGGAAGTTATCTTCACTATCTTTTTCCTGCTTCTGTCCATACTTTACGGTTTCTACAGGACCGACAATGTTAGCTTTTACTGGTTTCAACGGTTTTTTGCTGCGGTAATAAACATAATCGATCCGATCTCGATCATCCGCTGTGGGTGCCCATGCCAATTTCCCAATGGGAACATCCTTGTTAAAAGCAGGATAGGTAAAACCAGGATGACTGACCGGGTTGGGATATAATTGACGGAAACTATCTATAAATCCGGCTTTTTCTAATAAAACCGAACAGTCCCAAGGAACCACTGCCCCACGATGGTCGAAAAGATCTCTTGTAGCCAATGTCCAATCCAAATGTGAAGGCTCATTAAAATCACCTGCAATAATAAACGATTGTGATTGATCCTCTTTTTCTACGTCGCTCAGGATATCTTGGATAGCTTCATCACGTTTGCTTTTCCGATTAGCCTCAATAATGGTACCTACATCTGAAACAGGACGATCTAACTTCTCCCAGGTCAAACCATCGTAACCACGCGGCGAGTAGCATGCGTAATTTGTGTAGTCCAAGTGTAAAGAATAGCATACAAAAGAACGCTTTCCAATCTTGATCTTACTTTTTAAAACACCGCCCATGGTACTATCTTTTTCATAAAGCGCATGCTGTGATTCGATCGGATATTTGGAAATAAAACCGACATCCAGTTTTGCATCACTGGACTGGCCAAAATAGATAGCCCCTTTAGATTTGAGTTCCATTAGTATACGCTGAATAAAATCTGTTCCCTTGTAATTGCGGACTTCACTAAAGAGAACGACATCTGCATGCTTGGCAATAATTTCGTCTGCAATCGCAGGAAACCCATTGGGCACAACAGTCCCCTCCTGCCAAATGTTGATCTGCAGTACTTTTACCTCATTTTTTGCCTGAGCGAAGAGTGTATGCCCCAAAAGGGCTATCACTAAAAGCAATATCATCTTTCTTAATTTCATTGGAGTTGTCTATTTCTACTGGAAAGTATTACCGCAACGTTCTTGCCGAGAGCGGTTTCTACCATTATCATATGAGCGAGTTTCTTACTTATTTCTGTAATAACCAAATAATTTTATCCACATTATCAACTCCAACACATTGTCGTTGACTTGCTTCATCAACTTTTTCGCGATTTGTATCGAATTCAGCAGTAGGATACATCCAACGCAACGGCATTTTTGTATTTGTAACATTTTGATCAGCTTCAATTGAATAGCATCATATTAATCAGCATTCCACGATTTATTAAATAGCGAATTATTTAATACCTTAGCCACACAAAGTTTTAGCACAACCGGTTTATGAACATAAAAATCAAGTATCATGAGTTTGAAACAAACGTTTTATAAAGTACGAAGTTCTAAAACAGTTCAAGGAATTCTAATCGCCAACATTTTTGCATTTCTAATTATTGGTATGCAATCTTCATTGCTGCCCAAGGATGCAGGGGTACTTGTTTTTTCTGAGTTTGTGATTATTCCACTGTTGATGGGTATTATCATGGCTTGGTGTTGGAAAGATACTGACATGAGAGGTAAACAAATAACCGCATGTTCTATCTTGGGTGGCCTTATGGCTATCTTACTCAGCTTTATATTCCTAGGTGAGGGCATTATTTGCCTCTTAATTGTTTCACCTCTTATCTTTGGCTTTGTTATCGCAGGTGCCTTTATTGGAAGGTCAATGTTTAAAAAGAGTAATCAAAAATTGAATATAAGCATTGTTAGCCTCTTACTTGGAATTTTTATTGTCGACTCCCTGACTGATCACCATCATGAAAATATGGTCTCCGATGAGATCTTAATTCATGCGAGTCCAACGCAAGTATGGCAACACGTGGTCGCCTTCGATCCCATATCTCAGAAGGAAAACTATTGGCTTTTTAGTATAGGAATGCCGAGCCCCATGGCTACAACGGTAAGTGAACATAAACTGGGCGCAAACCGAAAATGTATTTTTAGCAACGGGTATATTTTCGATGAGAAGATTGTAAAATTTGACGTCAATGAAAACTTAATTTTTGATATCATTGATCAACCCAAAGACCCTGAAATCATGGGACATATCGATATCAAAAGAGGTCAATTTATATTGAAAGATAATGGAAATGGTACCACTACTCTTATTGGGAACAGTTGGTATAATCTCCATGTTTTCCCAACCTGGTACTATGATCTTTGGGCAGAAAGTATCACTAGGAATGTCCATTTCCGAGTCATGGAGCATATTAAACTTTTAAGCGAGCGATAATCTATGTTTTCTTTTGTGGTAAAAAGAGTTGGCTTTTTAAAGGATATCCCCTTATTAGCCATTCTATTTGATAGTCTCATGAGATTTTGGATGTTCATTGCCAAGCCTGAACTGCTAAATTGGATCGATGACCTGGAAGAAAATGTAAAAGGAATGCCCGGGACGACGATTGGGATACATAAATATGGTGGGACTGCGTTCAATTATTTGGGAAAGGAATTTGCACATGTCCATAGCAATGGTTTAGTGGACATTTTATTAAATAAAGAGCTAAAAAAATCATTGATGATGGAGGGAAAAATTAAGGACCACCATGTGTTTAAAAATTCAGGCTGGATCAGTTTTTATCTTCACAATAAGCAAGATGTTGCCTATGCCTGTTATCTCTTGAAAAAGGCTTACGATCGTGCTAGATAAAAACAGCAGGCTATATTCTTTTAGACAGGCTTTGTCTTCATAAAATGTTCATTCACTGCAATAATTAGCTATCGGCTCTTT
Organism: Sphingobacterium sp. UBA5639; assembly: GCF_002421245.1. NCBI lineage: Bacteria > Pseudomonadati > Bacteroidota > Sphingobacteriia > Sphingobacteriales > Sphingobacteriaceae > Sphingobacterium > Sphingobacterium sp. UBA5639. The sequence goes on along the minus strand of NZ_DIJR01000034.1, from coordinate 107,800 downwards.
ATTTTGGCTATCTATGTACTCATTATTAAGACACCATCTAGGTATAAAAAAGGAAGGTCTTTATCTTTTAGATTTAATATCTTTGCTGTATGAATATTGAACAGATCAAACAACCTTTCCTCAAAAAATTCCCTGGAGATTTTTCCAATAACCCTACACAGCGAGGCACGCCAAAAGTGCTATTTGCTACGATTGAACCTGCAGGGTTTGAACAGCCTCAACGGATTGCTTTTAACGAAGCTCTTGCTGAGGAAATAGGGCTGGGTAAATTTGAAGAAAAGGATCTTAACTTTCTGGTAGGCTCTCACCTACCCGACAATATTCAGACCTACGCTACAGCTTATGCCGGACATCAATTTGGTAATTGGGCCGGGCAACTGGGCGACGGCAGGGCCATTCTGGCGGGAGAAATTACTAATGCTGCTGGTAAGAAGACCGAAATACAATGGAAAGGAGCCGGTGCAACACCCTATTCAAGGCGTGCAGACGGAAGAGCCGTATTGCGGTCTTCTGTACGTGAATACCTTATGAGTGAAGCCATGTATCACTTAGGCATACCTACCACCAGGGCCTTAAGCCTGGCCTTTACAGGAGAAGATGTTCTTCGGGATATCATGTATAACGGCAATCCACAATACGAAAAAGGAGCCGTAGTGATCAGAACTGCCGAAAGCTTCCTTCGCTTTGGGCATTTTGAACTGATGTTTGCTCAGGGTGAACATACGTTATTACAGGATCTGCTTGATTTTACAATTGAAAATTACTTCCCTGAAATTGTTTCATCCGATCAGCAGAAATACAAAGATTTTTTTGAGAATGTATGTATCCGCACAGCAGACTTAATGGTAGAATGGTTCAGAGTAGGTTTTGTACATGGGGTAATGAATACAGACAACATGTCCATCTTAGGCCTAACGATCGATTATGGTCCCTATTCAATGCTGGATGAATATAATTTAAATTTCACCCCGAATACTACGGATCTACCGGGAAGAAGATATGCATTTGGAAAGCAGGCACAGATTGCCCAATGGAATCTATGGAAACTCGCAAATACCCTCCAGCCCATCATCAACGATGAAAAGTTTCTTGAAAACACCCTAAATAATTTTGGCGTTTATTTTTGGGAAACTCATGACAGAATGCTCTGCAAAAAATTCGGATTTGATGAACTAAAAGAAGAGGATGAGGTGTTTTTTAATAACTGGCAGAGCTTAATGCAGGACCTCGCATTGGATCATACCTTATTCTTCAATCAACTGGAGAAAACAACACCAGAAACTGATTTACAGGAACATTTCAGCCCGGTAGCTTACGGCGCTTTAAATGAAGAAAAGCTCAGCAGACTGAAAGACTTCATGGAAAACTATCGATCCCGTCTGAATTCAAATGCTATTTCAAAAGCTGAGTCCGTGGAATTAATGAAAAAAACAAACCCCAAATTTATATTGCGGAACTATCTTCTTTACCAATGTATTGAAGAAATTAGTGCCGGAAAAACAGCACTGTTAATGAAGCTAACGCAAGCATTAGAAAATCCTTACCAGGAATTATTTCCGGAATTTTCCGTCAAGCGTCCTTCAAGCTATGACGACACCGCAGGATGTTCTACACTTTCATGCAGTTCGTAGTATGAAATGCCCCGTTCGTTAAACATTCAGGGTGGGTTTAAAAGCTAAAGTTTAGGATATGTAGATTTTCTAAAAATAATCATACACAATAGCCAGCCAACAAGTAAACCTGCCAAGAGATAAGACTCCAGGTGCATATCCTGAAAACTAACACTAGGTATATCACTATCCGAAGAAAACTCGGCCCTTTTTAATAGGTCACGTATCTGAGCAACTTTAAATTTTAAATAAATCACGCGTATTCCACAAAATATAGATCCTGACGTACAGATCAATAGTATAGTAAACAATTGATTTCTTACCGAAGATATTTTACAATAATTTTTGACTGACAGATACAGAAAAGGAAGAATCCCAAAAGAGAAAATAAAAATCAGTGCAGGCAAAACCTGACCGGGTAGGCGCCAACTATTATTAAGCAAAGGGCTTTCACCTATTATTTCGGTGGTAAAAAACACCAAAAACCGATCTCTAATAAAAAAGGCAATTAGACACAATACGATTGACAGTCCAATAGCAATGCTGTATTCCTTCATCATTTTCTTTTTCGCAAAGTTTTTTATAGGTTATCGACTTAAACCATTTTCGATATTGCTTTTACATCATACAATTTGTTTTTTCATTAGCTTAAGTTCCTTTATCTTAGTGTCTATCTGTTGCAATTTAAGATCAAGCACTTCCATTTTACTTGCCTGAGTCAGCTCTTTTTGATACCATGCATCAATAACCTGTTTAATTTCAGCTAAGGTAAAGCCTACAGCTTTCGCCATCTTTATGAACCTCAGTTTTTCGGTTACTTCATCGTCATAATACACGTACTTGTTGGAAGTTACATCCTTTTTTGTCATGCCAGAAATGAGTCCGCTCTTTTCATAAAAGCGTATAGTTCCAATAGGCATGTTCGCTTCCTTCGCTAGTTGACTAATTAATTTCACTTGATAATCAATAGTTTAAAAAAATAATAAAAGTATATAGTATACTTCATACTTGTGGGTTGTAAAAATACAGTTTAAATTTGTCTATTGAAAATCAATGGTAACTATCAATTATCTTTTATCATGAAAATAGGATATTCCGACAAAGAACTTATTAAACTTGTACCCGGCTTCACAAACAATTTTATTGTAATAAATGGCCTTTCAATCCATTATGTTCAAGGGGGCAAAGGAGACCCCATAATTCTTATTCCGGGTTATCCAGAAACATGGTGGGCTTACCATCATGTCATGCCAATATTAGCAGAAGACAACCAAGTATTTGTTGTTGAAATTAGAGGGATGGGTAGCTCGGATAAACCGGAAAATGGTTACGATAAAAAGAACATGGCCAAGGATATCTACGAATTAGTCAAGCATTTAGGCTTCGACAGCGTTTGTATTGCAGGTCATGATATCGGTGCACATGTCGCTTTTAGTTTTGCTTGTAATTATCCACAAGCAACAAGCAAATTGATACTGCTGGATACACCACATCCAGACCCAAGCATGTATCAGCTTCCGATGTTACCTATTTTAGGGAGCAGTTATTTATATCCCTGGTGGCTAGCTTTCAACCAAGTCAAAGAATTGCCAGAAAAGTTGCTTGAGGGACGCATGTCAATCGTCATCTCTTGGTTATTCGACAACCTGCTGATTAATAAAGATAGCATAAGCCAATTTGATATATCGGTGTATAGTAAAGCGTATGACAACCAGGATGCCATTCGTAGTTCCAATGCATGGTATCAGGCCTTTCCACAAGATATTAAAGATTACGGGAGCTATGATAAATTAGAAATGCCAGTCCTAGCGATTGGTGCGAGTGGTTATGACCTATTGCATCATTCTTTACCGGAAATCACCTGTAATCTAACACTTAAAAAAATTGAAAACTGTGGCCATTTTATTCTTGCCGAAAAACCTATCGAAACTGCCGAATTGATCAAAGAGTTTTTATTGACGATCTAATTTCAGACGAAATCAACTTGTAATCAACCAGCAACGATTGTGTTGGCTATCCGCGTAGGATTTTCAGCTTTGGGGATAGTACTGTCCTAGTTTCAAAATAAAAACTTAAAAGCTATAATCTACCCCAAAACTGATATAACCAGGCAAAAGCTTATATTCGGTGCTGGTATTATAAAGGTCTGTCAATTCAGCATTTCTGAAAAAGCGAGTATTGAAAATATTTTTTGCTGTCATGGTAAATCTTGTCCTATGCTGCCGCAGTTCATAAGCTAAGGAGAAATCCGAGAAATAATAGGTCTTAGAATCCTGGCCAAGGAAACTGCCAAAGCGATAGGATTCATTCTTTAGATTACACTGTATGTTTTTTCCCATATTCAAAAATACATTCAGAAACCCGCGGCTATTATGTAGTGTAGTTTTGCTATCTGAGCGATAAGTGACCGACTGCAGGGCGTAACCTGTGTAAATATTCAACCTGGATTTCCATGCACTTCTAAACGATAGTCCATAATCGTATGTATCTGTATGGATGCGACGATTGCCCACGCCCACCACCAATGTTTCGTAATCTGCTGTATTTGCACCTAAGTCCAAACGAAAATTTCCTCCTACAGCCTTCAGGTAGTAATTAAGATCCGCCTTATAATTGCTGCTCTTTTTGTTTTTGAGCAATACCTGTTGCACAAGGCTAAAATTGGGGTCTAAACTGCTTTCTGTACCCACATAATCAAACAAAATCTGATGTCCGACCGAGAGGTTCGCAAAAAAACGATCTGTCATACTGCCATAGGTATACATCAGCGTGCCACCAGAACTGCTTAGCGTCGCTAGCTTATCCATTCCTCGAATAAAGTTTCGAACTCCTGTCGTATAATAATGGGGAATGAGCTCGGTAAGCGAGGTATTCTGTTGCTGAAAATAGAGGTCGGTTTCCAGGCGCCCTTTTGGGTGGATAACCCATTTCCCCGATAATCCAGGCGAAAGCAAGAGGTTATTTTTAGGCATGGTTTTCCCAAAATCTGTTAACCTATTCTGTACGAGACCTACCTGCAAACGAGGTGTTAATTCCCATTTATTTCGTTTAAAAGTGTACTTGGAAGTAAAGTTTGTCTGGAATACGTTTAAGTCCATCGCATTAGAAAATCCCGAGGGAGAGACTGCTTTTCCCCCTAACTCATCTGGATTTGACAGCAAATCTAATTCGGTATTAAGCTGTTGCTGCTGATAGGCCATATTGAAAGCCAACTCAAAGAAGTCACCATTTTTTTTCCGGCTTACATAATGCGTAGTGGCACCCAAATACTGTAGATTATTTTCAATATGTTGTTTTACCGCACGGATATCTTCCCCCCCAAACAAGTCTTTATAATAATATTGATCGATACTGTAATCTACTGGCGATTGCTGGTTTATCCAACGTAGTGAGCTGACCAGTACATCCCGCTCCGAAAATTTGTAGCTATAACTCAGATTGTGGTTGGTCAAATACCCCTTGCTTTTGGTCAGTTCCTCACTTTGTACACCATTGAACAATAATGCGCCCAAATCATTTTTCCTCAAAGAACCTAGTGTACCTGAATAGCTCAACAATGTACGCTTATTGGGCTCCAACTGCAGCTCCAATTTCGTGAAGTAGTTATCGATGTTTCTGGTAAACTGATAATCTTCGGTGTTGGTAAATTGGATATCCTCCAAATGATAGTTCTGCACGGTATTTCGGTAAAATGATTTTTTAGTAGGATTTGCAAAACCCAGCCATTTGATTTTTAACTGTGGGGTCGGATTTAAAATGGTATTCAATGACAACAACTTGTCGTTATTGAAATTGGTTCTTTTATAATCAAAACCAGGCAGATTTGGTGTATTATCTATCAAAGTGGGTGTTGTTACCCCCACACCAATCTGACCTGGTTCATCTGGAGAACCAGACTGAATGAGGTGGTTGATGCTGCTTACGGCATCCACTCCGTTATTGTTAGCAGCACCCAAGAGATAATATTTGTTCTTCTTCCCAAAATTCATCAGGTTAGCACTCGCCTGAGAATATTTGGGGCCTATGGGAACCACCTGCGCATCAACAGAGCCAAGCCACTGTGCCCTACTTTCCTCCTTAAGTTGCAGATTTAGTGCAATCTTGTCCGAATTTTCGATACCTTTCAGCTGCTTATTATTGGAATACCGCTGCAATATCTGAATTTTTTCCAAGGGACGAACAGACATGCTTTGCGTCAGCAAGCGGTAGCCCTTTTCGAAAAAATCATCCCCTTCCACCATCACTTTTTCCACTTCTTTATTACCTATTTTGATACTGCCGTCGGTACCCACCTGAATACCTGGGATCTTTCGAAGTAGATCTTCTACCGTACGCTCGTCGCCCTGCAAAAAGGATTTCACAGCAAGCTCAATGGTATCTCTGCCCCGACGATAAGCCCCTTTGGAGTGGACAATCACTTCCTGCAATTGTTCCACTCCCCCAGCTGATAACTGCACATCAATTAGCGTATCAACCTGCATTGGTGTGATGGAAAGGGAAACAGACTTAAAGCTCAGCGCCTTGAATAGCAACGTAAATGATCCACTTTGGGCCGTTTGCACATGATATTTCCCCTGACCGTCGCTAAACGTATAAGCCAGCATTTTGTTATCGCCATCACGCCGTAAATCAATACGCACCCCTCCTAAAGGTTTTCCTTCAGTACTGACGCTTCCATGAATAGCAACTTGTCCATATACGGCCATACACAACAGACAAAAGCTGAGTAAGACCGCTATCCGCTTATTGATGTTCCCATTCATACACTTGCTCTACACTGCCCCTAACTTTTTGCTTCTCAACGCTTACGCCTTCCATCATTGGCATTTTGCTGTACATAATGCGCATTTGCTCTTCATTGAATTGGTCGTCTTTCTTGACAAACTCTTCCAGGCTCAATTTGGGTAAAGACTGAATATATTTATCATTTACGGGAATATCGCCAGTATAGGGATAATTTACCTCCTTCAAGTACCAATAGTTCGGATTAGCACTTTCGTTATAGAGCATCACGATAAGGCCTGGCAAGCCGCCAAATTTTGATGGTCCAACAGGCACGGGAATATCATTCGTATAATAAGCTACCAACGTAGTCCCTCGATAAGAGGCCGTTGCCTTATGGCATACATGTTTGCCCAATGTATCCACATCGGTGTAATCCGTATTCCAGACCAGCGCCGGAAATTTGTCCGTCACCAAATAGTTAACACCTTGAATGGAACGGGTTTCTAACTGTTGGTCAGTCTTATTTTGATGGATCACGACCCTGTTATACCTCTTGCCAGAACCGATTGTTATCGAAAATGAAGATGCTACTTCTTCATCGTCGGCATCTTTGTTAAGCTCTTGCTTACGAATTGGCATCGAATCACGAACAGCAATCTTCACTGTTCCATCATAATAGACCGCTTCTTTAAAAGTAGCCATTGCCGATGGAATGTATTCATATGCGGCATGAAGCCGCTGTGCAGAAGATAATCTGGAAAGGAACAGAAATAAAAAGAATATATAATATTTACACATGATAATTTAGTTTAGAAAGACGGGGTCAAAGCCCCGCTTTTGTTTTTTGTGATAATGAATAAAAAGTTAGTTGTTTGCAACCCAGTCATGCATTGCAGCAAAGAAACCCGCACAACCGCCAGCTGAAGAAGCATAATCTGTATAGACTGCGCTGCCTAGCAAAACGCCGTCGCTGCTATATATGCTTACCTTAAAATTACAGCGTACAAAGGCTGCATTCGTTTCCGTGGTTTCCTCGGTTACCCGGAGCGTATTGTTGGCCAGGCGCTGGGAAGTTGTTTTCATAGATGCATTTCCGTTGACCGGTGTTGTCGCTGTCTTAGCCGAAGCAACAGATGATAGCATAACCACTGCTACCAAACTCATCATTAATCTTTTCATTGTTTTTAAATTTACTTGTTAAACCATGGTATGATTTGATGGCATACCCTTGTATATGACGGTAAAAATAAAGACACATTTAATTATTTAAATGATGATTAAATATTTGTAAATGGTCACTTAGAATTCGTAGCTGATCCGTTACTATTCGCAATGGGCTTGTTCACTGAATAACTAAAATTATGGGGAAAATCGCTATGAGATAAAAACGTACAAAGCCTTACTGTAAAGTAGCCTATCTGAAAAAAAATCGATAGAAACAACATATGAAAGATTCCGAAAAACCAAGATGTTCACACAGAAAACCTTCTGTTATATCATATTTATATTAAATTACAGTAAACTATCACTAAAAACAGCATTTAATAGTAGCTTTATAAAGCTTCAAAATTTTAAGACGTTTTACCTACATAAAATCTCTAATATTTTTCTTTATTTCACTTTTGAAATTTATATTTTAAAAAAAAGCAAACGAAATGTTATCCACAGAATATTATTTTAACAAATATTTTCTGCAACTCAGTGTATTTGCATTTCCATGGGTTGGTTCCGAAGAAATTGCAAAAGACATCGTGCAGGACGCATTTATCGTTCTAATGGGTAGACAGGACTTACTGCAAAAGAGAGAGCCCGTCATTAAGAGCTTCCTTTATAGCGCTGTAAAAAATATAGCGATGAATATCAAACGGAGAAATGTGGTATTTGATCGTGTACGGAGCCAATTTAACCCTGACCAACCGGATGACAATGATATCCTGGATAATTTAATAAACGCCGAACTGATTGGAGCTCTACATCGGGAACTCAATGAATTGCCCGAAGGTTGTCAACGAATCTGCCGTTTAATCTATCTGGACGGAATGAAGTATGACGAGGTCGCACAGGAACTCAATGTTTCAGTAAACACGGTTAAAACACAACGGATGCGTGCGATAAACCTGCTTAAAAGAAAATTTCTAAGCCTACTTCTTACATTTTTTACACTCTAACAATCAGCACCTTATAACTAAACCTCCACTTATTTCCATAAACGGATCACCCATTTCAACCGTTCAAGTTATTTAGCTTCTGAATTATGATAGAAACCGACAAAATACTATTAGCAGAACTGATTGCTCTTCTTTTGAAGGATGGTGAGTTACCATCCGACAAAGAAAACCAATTAAAAAATCTCTTACAAAAATATCCAAGCGCAAGGGATAGCTTATCTCGTCGGTTATCACAGACCGACATATATGTTCCTTTTGATCTTCGCAGTACTGATGTAAAACAAGAATGGCTCATCACACAACGTAAATTTACGGCGAAGGAAACGATTTTACAATCAAGAAAGAAGTATCTCTTCTTAAATAAACCATGGTACAAGGCTATTGGGATTGCTGCCGCCCTATTACTTGTCCTAACGCTGTTATGGCAAAGACAACAGCCAGAAAACCCTATAAACTATTTAATTCCGGACAAGATATACGGACATAAAAATGATGTTCTTCCAGGAGGAGCAGGTGCCGTTTTAAAAATTGAGGGCAAAGAAGAAATACGATTAACCGAAAAAAAGGCAATCCAATATTTTGCGCAAGGTATCGAATTAAAAGAAGGACGGCTTATATACCCCGCTAGCTTAGCAGAAAACCTAAAAAATACTTTAATAGTTCCTAAACGATCTACCATGGTATTAACCCTTAGCGATGGGACTAAAGTGTGGGTAAATGCTGCCTCTGAGCTCAGCTATAAAGCAAATTTTGATAAAAAAGAGCGAAGAGTGACACTAAAAGGTGAAGCCTATTTTGAAGTTGCAAAAGATGCACATAGGCCCTTTATTGTTGAAACAAATCATATCAATATACAGGCGATCGGAACAGCTTTCAATGTAAATTCCTATCATGCAAATACGAGAGTATCATTGACAGAAGGAAAACTTAAAGTTAGCAACTATGAAAACGAAATCTATATGAATGCTGGCAGCGAAACGGAGATTGTCGATAAAAAGCTAAAGACTTTTCCATTAGCCAGTAAGGCTGAAGCCACAGCCTTCAAAGACGGATATTTCTATTTTAAAAATAAAGATATGCAACAGATACTTGATGAATTAAGCCGTTGGTACGGAATTCAGGTCGATTGTAAGATCCCATTAAATAATGAACGGTATGAAGGTAGCATGAAAAGAGATGTAACGCTGGCGGAACTTTGTAATGTACTAAAAGATTTGACAGGTTATAAATTGACCATTGACAATGATAAACTAATTGTAAACAGATACTAATTATAAACAGATAAACTTATTGAGGAGGACTTTGTATGTAAAAAAGCGAAAAACCTAAATTAAGATGATAAAAATGCAGAAGTACGGCAAATACTCCTGCATCAAAATTGAATTAACACTGATCATAAACCATTAATTCTATACCAATTTATGAATAATTTATTTTATTCAAAAGGGACCTTATGTCCCGTTGACAAAGGGAAAACTCTGAACCATTTATTAAAAATGAAACTGACAGGAATCTTATTGGCGACATCCATGATGGGCGCCTACGCTTCAAGCTCCGCTCAGATAACTTTACATGCCCAAAATACCAAGATTGAGACTGTCCTGGAAAGCATTACCAAACAGACTGGTATACATTTTATCTTTAAAGAAGGATTACTAAAAAACGAAAAAGCAACGGTTGAAATCACAGATGTATCACTCGATAAGGCTTTAGATAAAATTTTCAAAAGCAGCGCTTTCTATTACATGTTACATCGTGGTACTGTTGTTATCAAGCGTAAAAATGAAGATATTTCTTTGCCAGAACAAAGTACCTCCGGCATATCCAATCTGCAGCAACAAGTCATAAAAGGAAAAGTACATGATACCAAGGGAAATCTATTGTCTGCTGTCAGCATCCTGCTAAAAGGTTCCAATACAGGAACTTCGTCAAATACGAAAGGAGAGTTCCAACTGACACTGCCCGATGGCAAAAAAGGAACCCTGATTTTTAGTGCAGTCGGATTCAAACAGCTTGAAATCCCGATTAACAATAAATCGGAGCTAAATGTTATTATGGATGCAGATGAAGTGGGGCTTGATGAAGTGGTGGTCGTCGGCTTCTCCGAAGTAGACAAAAAGCACGTTGCATCTTCCGTATCACAAATGGATATGGAGAAAATAAAAAATCGTCCAATTTTTAAAATGCAGGATGCTTTTTCAGGAACGATTCCAGGAGTCACAATGATGCGCGGAAACAGTATGCCAGGAAGTGTTCCGGGCACCATCTCTATTCGCGGAATCAGTACCTTACAAAATGCAGATCCTTTGGTCATCGTAGACGGTATGGAACAGAGCATACATGATATTGACCCGAATCAGGTTAAAAGCATTACCGTCTTAAAAGATGCCGCCTCCGCTTCTATGTATGGTTCCCGTGGCGCAAATGGCGTTATCATCATCGAAACAGAACGCGGACAGACAGGACAGTTTAAAGTCGTTACCAACAACTGGTTTGCAGTCAATAAACCCATTGATCTTCCAAAATTTGTCGGAGCCGTTGATTTTATGAAATTGCGGAACGAAACCTTAATCCAACAGGGACAATCTGCGATCTACCCCGAAGAAACAATCAACAAATATGCTTCCGGAGAATTAAAAGAAGTCAATTGGCTCGATCAAGTCATGGAACGAACGTCGACAGCAATGAATAATAACGCAAGTATATCTGGCGGTGGTGGGGTTGGTACTTTTAATTTAATGCTTGGCCATATAAAAGAAAATGGCCTCAATAAGATTGAAGGTACTCAAAAGTTTTCGGCACGTTTCAATACAAATATCAACATTGCCGATAAATTTGTATTAATGGCCGATTTCTATGCGCACCGTCTACAGGTAGATCGTCTTTTGGCAAACGATGATGGGCACGGTCTTTATAAACAGGCCTGGCGCCTGAACCCAACGCAACAAATTTTTTATGATTCTGACCTCCCCGAACACTATATCCTGCATAATAACATCAACCCAATTGCTTCAATAAAACACGGTGGCACAAAAAACAATATGTACGATCGTAGTACCATCAACTTACGTCCCAAATATAACATCAACAGCAATTTCAATATTGAGGGAAATGTCTCCTACATGATTAACAAATCGGCCAATAAACAAAAAAGGTTGACCTATAAGTTCTTTGATGAAAATGGTGCTCCGGCAGCAATTTGGGGAAATGATGTCAATGCCTCGCAAGGTGTTAGTGAAAGCCAGCTCACCGCTCGGATGCTGATTAACTTTAACAAAGAGCTCCGCCAGCACAAAGACAAGATCTATCTAACCGCAGGTTCAGAAGTCATGAATTACACCTTCACCGATTTTAGAGAAATCAGCAAAGCTTCTTTTTTCGGTAAATTAAATTATTCCTTTAACAACCGCTATATTTTAGAGTTGACTGGACGTTCAGACGGGAGTAGCAAGTTTGCCCCCGGTCATCGTTGGGGATTTTTTCCCTCGGGAGTTTTCGCCTGGAACTTACATAACGAACATTTTTTTAAACCTATTCTCGAATCGGGAACAGTTAATAACATTAAGATACGAGCTTCCTATGGACTTATCGGAAACGAAAATGTAGCGCCATACCTCTGGCAGGAATCTGTTAATACCTGGGGCTGGACAATACGTGTTCCCAATCCAAATTTCTCCTGGGAGAAACAGAAGCAATGGAACCTGGGCCTAGACGTCAATGCATTTAAAAATAGACTATCCTTTACGGCAGAGCTTTATCATAAAAATTCATACGATCTTATTTATGACCAATTTGCCGTCCCTCCGCTCACGGGATCAAATAGTCTGGAATCTGCGGTCAACATCGGTGCCGTGGAAAATAACGGTTGGGAGCTGTCAGCAAGCTGGTCCGACAAAAAGGACGATTTTTCGTATACGATTGGTGGAATGATTTTTGATAACCGCAACCGAATGCTCAAAGCGGGCTACAATGAAAACGATAGATTGATCTTTAAAGGCGATAATAACCGAATCTGGTACAAAGGTGTCCCAATCAACAATTATTATGGCTTCCAGTCTGATGGCTATTTCCAAACGCAGGCGGAAGTTGACGCAACGCCCGCTAAAATGCCAAATTCAAAACCTGGCGACATCCGCTACGTGGATAAAAATCAGGATGGTATAATCAACGATGAGGACCGCAGCTATCTGGCAGACCCTCTTCCCCATTATAACTATGCTATAAATCTGGACTTTCGCTATAAAGGCTGGGATTTCTCAGCATTGGGTCAGGGGATCGGAAAGCGCACGGGCCGCTTGATCGGACAAGAGGCCTATCCGGTGTATGTTGATGGAAACAGTAACGATCTCGGCGCACCGCGTGTCGAATATGTAGCAAACCATTGGAGCCCCGACAATCCGAATAGCCGTTTTCCACGTCTTTGGACGGGGCCAAGCCCCAATACCCTACTTAGTGATGTTTGGCTTAGCAATGCTGCCTTTTTCCGTATCAAGTCTCTTCAGCTTGGTTATACATTTCCTAAAATCGGCAAAAGCATCAAAAATTTTAGAATATATGTTAATGCGCAGGATGTATTCACGTTCACGAAATGGGAAGGTCTTGACCCCGAACGTATTGATGTCGATAGTCCTGGAACAAATGATGGGAACGGAAATTATCCACGTATGGCAACCTACAGTGTTGGACTGAGTGCGAGTATTTTTTAAAACTATGCTAATGAAAAAGAAAATTTTAACCTTGATAATTGCGCTAGCAACGTTAAGTAGCTGCGAAAAATTTCTTGATAAACGAGATCCTACCGCAACATCCTTCGACGAGTTCTTCAATACCGAAGAAGATTTACGTCGGGTAGTCTACAGTAGTTATTTGGATGTTTTTATGGGACCAGGAGAACGTCGCCTGCTCTTCTATATGTTAGATGGTCGTAGCGATAACGCCTATGCTAGAATAGAGACAGACCACCATATGATCATTGCCAATGGCAATATGACAAGCAACGCACGTTTGGCTGAGTACTATTGGACATTATATAATAAACACGTGGGGCGGATCAATACTTACCTCGCGAATATTGACATTCCCTATGTGGAAAATGAGTCGATAAGACAAAAATATAAAGCAATCTTAGAAGCACTACGTATCTGGCATTATTTCAGGATCACTGAAGTTTGGGGTGACGTACCTTTTGTCCTAGTCCCGGTTACACTTGAAGAAGCAATACCTCCAGTAACGCCGAAAGCTGAAATACTGAACAAACTATTTGAAATGAGCCAAGATGTGGCAAACAGGCTCCCTGAAAATGAAGGTACCACAAACGCCTATATGTTCAACAAATACTCCTTCAAAACGTTGGTCATGCGATATGCTCTTTACAATGGACGCTATGAGCTTGCCGCAACCCTTGCGAAGGAAATAATGGACAGTGGCAAATATCAACTTCACCCCCAATATGCTAGCCTATTCAATTATCAAGCAGACAAGACCAATAAGGAGTTTATCATCAAATTTGACATGGAAAGCCACAATAATTCTGCTACAAATTCCTTTCAGCATCTTGCCCCACAATATAAGACCGGAAATGGGCAATCTTATGTCGTTCCTTTGAAGTCTTTGGTTGATAGTTATTGGACACTACAAGGACGTTCGATTGACAAATGCCCCTTACACAGCAAGCAGGAATATGAGCTCAACCCCAAATTAAATCGCGATCCACGTTACACAGCAAGTATTTTTGGGCAGGGCGACCTATTCAACAAAGAAAAAATAGATATTTATGATTCAAAGAGTCTATTCTATTATCAAAACTTACGAAGCAGCCGATCGGGCTATTGGTTTAAGAAATTTGTCGATGAAGCTGATGCATTTCGGACGGGAGGCAATATGTATTTTCCTTTGGCACGCTACGCAGAAGTGTTATTGACCTATGCCGAAGCCAAAATTATGTTGAATAACGTAGATGAATTAGCGAAAAGCTGTATCAATCAGATTCGACAACGTGCAGGACTCGATATGAATGTAGCAGATGTCAATCTCACGGTGAGATCTCAACAAGAATGGATTGACTTAATTCGCAATGAGCGAAGGGTCGAATTTGCCGGTGAGGGGCTGCGCTATAGTGATATTCTTCGATGGAAAACAGCAGAAGTAGTTCTTAATCAACCTGCATTGGGTCACATGCGACAAAGTGCGGATGGGAAATCTGAGGTGCTTAAAATTGAAGATAGAAAATTTTTGAAACATCAATACCTCTGGCCTTTCCACGAAAGTAGCTTTCAAGTCGAACCCAATCTGATCCAAAACCCGGGATACTAATGGAACGATAAAACAAGGGTAGCGCTTATATCACGCTACCCTTGTTTGATTCCTGCCGACTGCTATCTTTAGGAATTTCAGGCAATTGCGCACTAGTATGCCCATCAATTTTTTGTGCTGCAGCCATTGAAACTACCAAATCATTCAGCATAGTGCTTGCTGCTGTTGGTGAATTTGGAAGCAAGACCAAATTGCTTCTGCTATTTGCTCCAATGGCATTCAGCGTATCATAATGTTGCGTCACGACAATTAAGGCAGAAGCTTCCTGTGCATTGATATTGGCCGCATTCAGCATTTTTACCGATTCTTCCAGCCCCTTCGCAATCTCTCTTCGCTGGTCTGCAATCCCCTGCCCCTGTAATTTTTTAGATTCTGCTTCAGCTTTTGCAACGGCAACAATTCGTATTCTTTGTGCCTCAGACTCATATTCTGCGGCAGTTTTCTCGCGTTCAGCAGCGTTGATTCTGTTCATAGCATGTTTCACCTGTTCATCAGGATCAATATCTGTCACCAATGCTTTGATAATATCGTAACCGTAGCTTTGCATCGCATCCTGCAATTCACTTTTTACAGCAATGGCAATATCGTCTTTTCTTACAAAAACATCATCTAATTTTGTTTTTGGAACTTCAGCACGCACAACATCAAAAACATACGATGTAATCTGATTTTCGGGATTCTCCAGACGATAATACGCGTCTTTTACATTATCTCTGATTACCTGATACTGAACAGAAACTTTCATCTTAATGAAAACATTATCCAATGTTTTGGTATCAATTATGACATCCAATTGCTTTATCCTAAGATTCAGCCGCTTAGCGATCTGATCCAAAAATGGAATTTTTAAATGCAAACCGGCATGACTTACTTTTAAAAATTTACCCAGCCTTTCTATCACGGCCGCAGACTCTTGCTTTACCGTATAAAATGAAGCAAATAATGTAATAAGTCCAAAAAAGACCAAAATTCCTAAATATAGCATAACCTTAAATTTAATATTGGTGATCTACAAACTTACACGTTTACATTGTCATTCTTCTACTACTGACAAAATTTTTCGACAAAGTTCCGAAACTCGGTTATCCATCCTAAAGATAGCCCAACGCTACATTTTACTGTGCTAGCCAACGCTGTGTTCTTTGCAATCTTGGCATAAGCCCCCCGCGATGTCCTTTCAAAAGCTCACTTTCAAAACGAAGCAGCTGCTATTAAAATAGCTATCAAGGTTAATTGGCGTTTAATATTTATTCTGGTTGGATAATGACATAATGGATAAATTGAAATTCGGTTTTAATGCGTGTACGGATGCGGGTAATTGCTTCGGTAATATCTTCTGTATCAATATCATCCTTAAAATCAATGATAAGCATCAATATAACGTCTTCAGGAGACCATGAAATATTATACTTAAAATTATTCGATATTATTATTTTCAAACTGCCGTCACCCAATTTTTGTTTGCTTTAAATACCTTCAAACATAGTTTAGTGCGATTTTTGTTATTTATCATTAAGATGACCCGTACTTTTACCTTTTTTAAAGTAGTTTTATATCCATATAATTGTCTTTATAACACCATACGACATCTTTATGAACAGCTCCGAACAAATAGAACAATTACGAATTGAAAATCTCGAGCTCAACAACCGGATTACTGAACTAACTGACTTTATCGACAGTGCATCTCTAGCACTACATTGGGTTAACCGGGAAGGGGTTATTATTTGGGCCAATCAAGCTGAACTTGACCTTCTTGGTTATCGTAAGGAAGAATATATTGGTTTCCCCATTGCAGACTTTCACACAGATCAGGATACCATTTCGAAAATCCTACACATGCTTTTAAATAATCAACGTGTGGAGGATTATCCAGCAAGTCCGAGGTGCAAAAATGGAGATATAAAGCATGTTGTTATAAATTCCAGTGCTTTGATGAAGGATGACGAATTTGTCCATTCGATGTGTTTTACCAAAGATGTTACGGAAGCCGTACTTGCAGAAAAAAGAAGAGATAAACTCACAGCAATCCTACAGGAGAAGGAAGAGCGACTTCGCCTTGCCATCGCCTCTACCGGACTTGGGACCTGGGATTGGGACGCTGCGAAAGGAATAGTTCAACTTTCCCCACAGGCTCAAGAAATTTTAGAACTTTCTGCCCCAATCCAAAAGAAAGAAGCGATGATAACGCTCATCCATCCGGAGGATCAACCCGCTATTTTCCAGCAAATGAAAGGGCTGAGCGAAAATAAAATGGACGGCCATTTTGAGTTTACCTGCCGCATTATAAGACCTATCACACATGGGATTGCCTTTGTAAAAATCACGGGATCGGCTTTCTTTAGCGGCAGCAAAGAATCGCGCAGGATTATCGGAGCGCTTATGGATGTGACAGATCAGAAAAAAGCGACAGAAAAAAGTGCCGAACTCGCAGCCATTGTTAACTCATCCTATGATGCGATTATCGGAAAGACACTAGACGGTATTATAACCAGCTGGAACGACGCTGCGACGAATCTTTTTGGCTATTCAAACGCGGAAATGATCGGTCAGTCCATCCTAAAATTAATTCCACGAGATAGGCATTCTGAAGAACATTATATCCTGGGGCGAATGCGCATGGGACATTCCATCAAGCATTTTGAAACTGTTCGGCAGACAAAATCAGGCAAATTGGTCGATTTGTCGCTGACGATATCCCCCATAAAAAACGATCTCGGCGAGATCATTGGTGTATGAAAAATTGCACGGGATATCAGCGAAAAAAAGCAGGAAGAGAAGCGAAAAAATACGTTTATATCCGTAGCAAGCCACGAACTCAAAACACCGCTCACCACAGTCTTGATGAGTGCGCAGATGATGCAACAGCATGCAACTATATTTGGTGAAAAAAGTGCCCAGATAGGAACTAAGATCGAATCCCAAGTAAGAAAAATGATGCTCAT
This sequence comes from Sphingobacterium sp. UBA5639, assembly GCF_002421245.1. Classification (NCBI taxonomy): domain Bacteria; kingdom Pseudomonadati; phylum Bacteroidota; class Sphingobacteriia; order Sphingobacteriales; family Sphingobacteriaceae; genus Sphingobacterium; species Sphingobacterium sp. UBA5639. The sequence continues at coordinate 90,040 of NZ_DIJR01000034.1, read as the reverse complement.
GATTGCGGATTTTCTAAGTATAACGGAGGTAGACGAAGGAAAATTGCAACTTCATTAAACCATTTTTCAGCTTGACAAATTAATGCGGGACTGTATTAATGATTTGGAAACGAATCGGCACAGCATTGAACTGCGTTGCGATCCTACCGTTCATATTTTAGCTGACTGGCCCAAAATGGATCAGGTTTTTGCCAACTTACTTAACAATGCCATAAAATACTCTCCCCACGGCGGAACGATTATTATTGGCACGCAGATAATAGGCGAAAAAGTACGTATATATGTTCAGGATGAAGGGATTGGAATCGAGCCCAAACATCAAAAAAATATTTTTAAATCATTTTATCGGGTCGATAACTTAAATACTTCTAACATATCTGGATTTGGCATCGGCCTATATTTGGTCGCAGAAATCCTGCGAAAACATGGTTCACAGATACACGTTCAAAGCGCCAAGGATAAGGGATCTATTTTCTATTTTGATTTTCCGTTCACCTACGCTTCAAACTAAATAAATCTATAAGCCTACTAGATCTACATTCCAGCAGATCTACAGTATTAATATACCGACTAGAGCAGCCCGACTTCACTTTGTCTAATAACTAACTCTTTCTGGGCAAATTGTAATTCAAGTTTTTTCTTGAATTGTTTCCAGTAGGCATGGTCGATTTCAGCAACCATGATTTCATAAACCACATTCTCGTCTTTAATTGGCTGTTTTTTAGGATCGATCCATATACCAATGGCAGGGGCACGCGTATAAGCTGTTATCCCGCCAAAGTCTTTAATGAGCTGCTTACTAATATCCTGAAATAGTTGAGCGGAGAAGGGTGTTCCCGACGCATCGTAGAGTGGAAGAAAAAGTTCAATTTTTTTGATGGGCTGACTGTTACTTTTTGCTTTTTCTATTGCCTTACATGCATCTTTAGCACTTAGAATTTTCAAAGGCTGGAAATTTTTGCCTTCCTGTTTATTATAATTTATGAAGAACTGTTGCAGTTCATCGAGCACGGTTTCAGGCAATTGGGCGACACGATGAATGTGACCAAAGACGGCTGAAGCCTCTGGCACAACCAAAAACCGGTCATTTTCTACAGTTTCGCCATTTTTATTCTGCTGTATCGCCTTTATTGCACCAATTATTCTGCATTTCAATATACAGCCAGGAAACGTCCCTTGTTCCGAAATAACGATAATATCCAAAGGGTCACCATCCTCTCCTACCGTGCCCGGGATAAAACCGAAATCATAGGGGAAAACTGAGCCCAAAGGAAGGTATTTTGCTAGAACAAATCCGCCACATTTTGGCTCATAGTTGTATTTAGCATTTGAATTTTTGGGTGTTTCAACCGTGCAGAATATGTATTTCATCGTCATTTCTAAAATGGGTTTCGGCTCAATATCGACTTATTAAAACTAATGAGTTTTATAGTGAACAGTAGCATCTACAATTTCGTTTACGATTTTATAACAAATTTAAAGCGTCTAGGTCTTTACACCTTTTGCCTTTTTGATAGATTGCTCTATCTTTCCCAAACGCTTTCTCCAGGCCATGACTTGCGGTTCTTCATATCTTGGAAGGCCATCCTCCTGCATTAATCCCAGTACTTTGGCCAAACGCTGACTTAAGTCCGCTGACCCACCGTTCAGCTTCTTCCATTTGCGCTGATCTTTCAACAGATCATTTTCATAGGCAGCGAGTGCCTTCTTTATGGTACTTAGCTCTTTCTTGTACATTTTCTGCCTATGATATACAATCATGAGCCGATTATATGCAGCGGTATGCAGCTTATCCTTTGCGATAACTGTATGATAGTTTTTGACAGCATCCTCCAATTTGCCTTCGGATTCTAACAATTTAGCCTGTTTCATTAATTCGTTGATAGACAGACGTGCTGTGGATCTTTGATCAGCCATTTCAATACGATTGTTCGAGACCATAAAACGCGGGTATGAGCCCGGATCATAAAGCGATTGCCTTTCCTAGGGAATCTCGATAGAAGGACAAGATTCAGCAAATAATAGTTTGTCTACTGATTACATCCTAACTAGAACCTTTTCACTCCGCAACTATTCCAGCGTTGCTAGCTGAAATTCTTCAGTACGAGGTTAGCATTTTAAACGAATACACAATTGGTTAAAACTAATTCCTGTATAGTTCGGTTTACTTTCTAAAATCTCAAACTTAATCATTTTAAAACTAAGTCATTATGAGCACTATTCTGATAAAAGATATCATTCAGCAATTAAAGGATGTGGAGCACGCCGATCTATGGATCGATGAAAATTTTGAAAAAAAATTAGCTACGGTGACCGAATCATCTGTTTATGAGCGTCCTATCCCAGAAATGCACAGTGTAGCGGAACTGATGTCGCATCTCATTGAATGGCGTAAGGAGGTTCTGAGCCGTTTGAAGGGAAATCCACGGGGACTCGAAATGAACGAAGCTAGGAATTGGCGAACGAATGACGAACTGAAGACAACAGGCTGGAAAAAGCTGTTGGAAGATTTCTGGGATAGTCAGCGACACGTTATTCACTTTCTCAACGGCAAAGACGATTCCTTCCTCGAACAACCCTATAAACATGCGAATCCTGATTTCCAGCATAACCTCAAATACCTCCTGACAGGCCTTATCCATCACGATTTTTACCACCTGGGTCAGCTGGGTATCACTATTAAATTTTTGAAGCTAAAAAACACGTGAATGTAATATGAGATAGTTGCGTTGGTCATTTTTTTGAAACGATACTGTTTTGACCACTGTTTATCTAGAAATCAAAACTCATAAGATCATGAAAAGAATATTTTTGACCCTAGCAATTGCATTTTCTATTGTTGCTGTCCAAAGTTGCGGCAATGCAAATAACGACAGCAAAAAAACAGCAGACAGTATCAACGAAACAAAAGCACCAGAAAACATAGACGATAATAATACGGCAACGACGCCTGTTGCTGTCAGTGAAGACGATGCAAAATTCGTTACTGAAGCAGCGAACGGTGGCATGGCTGAGGTAGAACTTGGAAAACTGGCAAAGGAAAAAGGCCAGCATCTGGATGTAAAAGCCTTCGGCGAAATGATGGTTAAAGATCATTCCAAAGCAAATGATGAACTTGCAACACTTGCACAAGCAAAAAATATCACGCTACCAGCCACCTTGGGTACAGATGAGCAAAATTTGAAGGATGAATTGTCCAAAAAGGCGCCCGGAGACTTCGATAAATCGTATATCGAAGATATGGTTAAAGATCATGAAAAGGATATCAAGCTGTTTGAGGACGCTAGTAAAAACCTCAAAGATACCGAGCTGAAAGCGTTTGTAGATAAAACTCTACCAACACTTAGAAACCACTTAGATCATGCTAAAAGTGTAAAAGATAAGTTGAAATAATAGCAAAACACAGGGGCTGGTATAGGATATTGGTCCCTGTCTTTTTTAATTACACCTCAACTGCCCCAGCGATACGAAATCCTTTCCTCGGGTATTATCGCGCTCCGATCTTTTTTTAACGAACTGTCTGCTTGCGTTTCTGACGCAATCGCCCCTATATTTGTCGTATTTCCACAGTATTTTCCTGGGAAATCGTAATGATATTTGTCATGTACATTTTAAATAAATTCGTTATGAACACACGTATCAAAACCAATACTATTTTTAAATCATTACTTTATATCATTATGATGATTACTGTTATGCAATCTTATGCCCAAATTAAACCCTCGGCTCAAGGTCTAGTACACCTTAAGGACAGCAAGGTATATTATGAAGTTTATGGTACTGGAAAACCGATTGTATTATTACACGGCGCTTTTATGACCATCAGCACAAACTGGAATCAGCTCATACCCGAACTGTCAAAAAACAGGAAAGTCATCGCCATTGAGTTGCAGGGCCATGGCCATTCACCCTATTCTGATAGAAAATTTGACCACGCCATACTTGCAGCTGATGTTGCCGAAGTGATGGATTATCTGAAAATTGAACATGCTGCAGTGCTTGGCTACAGCTTTGGAGGGGCAGTAGCCTACCAATTTGCCATTCAGTATCCGAAGCGCTTAGATGAATTAGTCATTATTTCTGCTACCTATAAAAGTAAGGGATGGATGCCGGAAATTAACAAAGCCTTCCAGAAAATGAAACCAGCACTATTTGAAAATAGTCCGATACAGCAAGCCTATGAAGCCGTTGCTCCCGACAAAACAAAGTGGACAAAATTTTTGGAACAGATGATCTCATTGGCACAGCAACCATATGATCTGGGAGACGCAAATATTGCCAAAATATCTTCACCTGTACTCTTGATTGCTGGAGACAACGACGGTCTAGACAAGATCGAGCTGGTAAAAACATATCAATTATTGGGCGGTGAAGTAGTTGGTGACTTTGGACAAATGCCGAAATCCCAATTAGCTATTATCCCAGGACAAAGCCACGTCAGCCTGATAGGCCAAACTGGAAGCATTTTAAGTTATCTGAATAGCTTTTTAAAATAAGTCCTGTAGAGGGAGAAGAACTTATGCATATTATTGAAGAAAACCATTCTGATTTTATTTAACTTAGTGTATAGATAATATAAAACCTAGATTAAACCTAATTGAAATCAATAGCGATTGTATATTCACCATGTATGAAACGTCAGCCAAACTTCCTCTGGATAATGCTGTCTATTTTACTATTAACATTTAACCAATTCGCTCAAGGAGCAATCTCAACAAATAAAAATAAACTGCTTCATACTGTTAAGGTTGTTTATTTTTATCCTGCTGACGCAAAACTGTCTTCCGATTGGAAAAATCGTCTCGACCGAACATTGAAGGACATCTCCTCCTATTACAAAACTGAGCTTGGAAATTCGGGGTTTAAAAGTGATGGTATCCCTTTTGAGGCAGACGATTCGGGTTATCGGTACCACTTGGTTCAAGGGTCGAAACCCTCAAATGATTATACAATAAATTCAGGGCGTGAAATAGAAAATGAAATCTTCGAGAAACTGACGCCTGCTATCAATCCAAATACCGAACATATCCTTATTATTACTGCCTTAAGCCATAAAGATGAAAATGGGACCTACGTCTTTCATTCGCCATACTATGGCAGGGGCTCTGCTTCCTCGGGCTTGTGCATGGTTGCCGACTGCGAATTGCTAGATCCGGCATTACTCACGGATGCAAGCACCAAAATAACTTTTACAGAGATGTTTGCCACAAATAAAGAATCTACTGTAGGAGAGTTCAACAGTTGGTACCTCGGTGGGATAGCACATGAAATGGGCCACCTATTTGGATTACCACACGATCATGGTTTTCCAAATGAGTTCAATCCAAACACGATTTCCTTAATGGGAGAACATGGTAGCAGGCACTACAAAGTCGAAAAATGGGGTGGTTTAAAATCAGCTAAATTTTCCAAAGCCTCAGTTTTTCAACTAAGTAGTCATCCCATATTTACACAGCGACCAAAACCTATCCTACAAAAAAACGAATTCCTATTACAATCATTTACGCTATTTCAAGCTGAAAATACGACAAAATTAAAGGTTCAGTACCGTGCAGGTACAGTACCATGTGGCGTTGTAGCACTGATCCGCCCTTATAATATCTCAGAGTATTTGAGCAACAGCTTTACCGCTGTAGTCAATCAGAGCAATTCTGTAGAAATTGATATTGCTCCTTTTGAAGGCAATATACCCTATGAAATAAGAATGCTATTTTTATTCGACAACGGATCAGTTAAAGAATACCGAAAAATGGTTAGCCATAGTAAAGAAGGAGATTTCCTAACCCTTAACAATTTTGGTCAGGCTACCGTCAATGACCTGATTAGAGTAGTAGAAAATGACAGCCTGGATAATCAAAAACAAGCCAAGTTGAGTGTCTTAAATCAATTGTTGCAGGACGACCACCCTATCAACCTTAGAACCATAAAAAAGGACAGTATCTTTCTTTCTGAGGCAGCATGGGAAGAAGCTTATGTAGGTTGGGAAAACCCAGCGAGAAATTATTACACAGCAGAATCTAATGCTTTATTTTTTCTAGAAAACAACGCTAAAGTATATCGCAAAGGATTATATGCCCATGCACCATCCCTGTATAAGTACAAGCTTGCAAAAAAGTGGCGACAATTAAAGATCATCGCAGCTTTACGCGACGGCTCACAAAAACCAGAAGGCATTCAATTTATCATTCGTGGTAATGGGAAAATCCTTTCTTCCCATAACGTCAAACCCAACGAACAGTATCTTTTTGATCTTGATATCACAGGTGTCGATCATCTTGAGCTTCTTACGCAAGATCAAAGCGGCAACAACTTTAATGCCTGGTCAATTTGGTGCAACCCATGTCTTATAAAATAAACAACGACGACCACTATTTATCAAGTTCGCAAAGGTATTTCCAGAAGGTTATATATTCCCGGAGCTGGCCAAACAATTTGATCTCACTGCTATATCTACCGATTGCGGCTGTTAGGCCTCATGAAAATTAGGATAAACAGGCTTTTCATCTGCTCCTGAATATAAGCCCTGAAATCATTTGATTTGCTAATGAATAGCGAATCAAATGATTTTCCCTATATTTAATCACCGTTATGCGACGAACATAATCGTTGACAGTTTGAAGGATAAAAAATGGTTAAACTACCTCAATCTTATTATACTAATACAAATACCATATTCCTGGCGGAAGATCTGTTAGGAAAAGTTCTCTATACGCAAAAAGATGGCCTGGTAACAGCGGGTAGAATTGTCGAGACCGAAGCTTACTTTGGCATTATGGATAAAGCATCCCATGCATTTAACGGAAAGAGAACATCGAGAACCGAGCCGATGTACAAGGAAGGTGGCGTCGCCTATGTATACCTCTGTTATGGTATTCACCATCTGTTGAATATTGTGACTTCTGGAGCAGACGATCCCCAATGCGTTCTAATTAGAGGGATTGAACCGTTGGTTGGCATTGACGTAATGGCATTGCGGAGACCTGTGCGGCCCGAAAAACCCTCCTTCTCCAACGGACCGGGATCTACGGCTAAAGCTTTGGGAATTGACGCCTCATTTAATGGCGTATTATTGACCGGTGATAGCATATGGATTGAAGATCAGGGAATAAAATACAGTTCAGCACAAATCGGAAAAGCAGCACGAATTGGTATCGCTTATGCTCAGGAGCACGCAGTCCTACCCCTGCGTTTTTTTGTAAAGGACAGTAGATACGCCAGGAACGGATAACATAACAATGCGGTTTATTACTGAACTTTTGGGTCAGCCTGCTGTTTTTTGATTATTTTCCGGAACAAGATAAATTCTAAGATGGTGCTGGCTAGATAAATAACGGAGAACAGAAGCAGCATTTTTAACGGGTCAAGAACCATATGATATTTATAAAATCCAACCAAAATATAAATAATCAGTAAGATCAGGCAAACAGCCGGTATTCCCGAAAATGTCAAAAACGATAATCCTTTATTACGGCGAATTTTTTCGATATGATTTAGAAAAAATAGTAAGGAACATAAAATCACCGCGAAAAGATAAATTGTTGAAAAACCCAAATTGACAATAATATCCAGAATAACGATGATTGTCTCGAGAAATCCCGTAGCAGCCGTATCCGTCTCTGCGATAACAAGTCGGTACAGTACAAATAGCGCGACACTTATCAATACATTAACCAACCAAAATCTGAATATAATTTTTCCCATATTACTTCGTATTTTACAATTGCTGTTGCTGATTTCTTGGTTTTATGAATAATATAACCGAGATAACGTTTTGTTTATGCATTGACAACTCCTTCAAGTAAGCTTACAAAGATATCAAGTTATTTTCTGGGACTGATACACGAATATAAAGTCAATCTCGGCGAATAGTAATTATTATGCCATCCAATAAGCCTAACAGCAGACAAAACGGAGCCAAAATCCACCCTGCTTATTTTTAACTTTTAATTAACCACCTGCTGAAATTCAGGGCTTAAAAAGAGCCCATTTTTGGAGACTGTACAGATCAAGCACAGATGAAGCACATGCTAAGCACAGATAAAGCATGGATATAGCACTGTTCGGGTACAAGGGGTTAGTGCCTTGAAAGTGCTTTAAACGCACTATGAAAGTATCTCTATCGTGGATAAAATGGTTGTTTTTTTCCCTCGGCAAGCATATACAATATTTAACTTAAAGAAAACATAGTCTCCATATCGTCGCCTAAATTCGAGGTCAATAGAGGTAATTTCACAAGCCTCTCCAACAAATCGTAATTTCAACTAAATTGGTATATTGCGCTGCAATATGGTGTAAATTTTAAATTATCCGAATCTATTGACTGAGTACCCTAAAGCAATTAAATTCAAATATCCATGGCGTAAATACCAATTACGGGTACTTGAAGAATTACAGGAGCATCTTAAAGATGGTCATTTACATGTGGTGGCACCTCCCGGCTCAGGTAAGACGGTCCTGGGGCTTGAAGTTGCTATACGCATCAATAAACCAACGCTAATTCTCGCACCTTCACGTGCAATCCGTAACCAATGGATACAACGGTTTTGTGAACTTTTTCTTCCATCGGACACCGTGCCTGACTGGATCTCTAGGGATATCCGAAATCCTAAATTTATCACTGTAGCGACTTATCAGGGAATGCATGCTGCCTGCAGTGATCAAGATCCAAAGGGAGCAGATTCAAACCTTGACTTTATCCTAAAAGGATTGAAATCCCAAAAAATTGGTACAATTGTCGTCGACGAAGCACACCATCTTAAAAATGAGTGGTGGCATACATTAATTAATATCAAGAAAAAGCTGAACCCGACGATCGTTGGCCTAACAGCGACTCCCCCTTACGATGTCTCTCCAACAGAATGGCAGCGCTATATGGACCTCAACGGCCCCATAGATGCGGAAATTTCGGTCCCCGAACTTGTCATTGAAGGTGATCTATGTCCGCATCAGGATTATATCTATTTCACCAATCCCAGCGAAAGGGAAAGACAGTTTATTGCCGATTACAGGGATAGTATGCTTAAGCTATTTAAGGAATTAGGCACGGACGAAATCGTACTTCAGGGGATCCAAAATCATCCGATATGGCTAAACCCGATGGATGATCTCGACTGGGTCTATAATAACTTGAAATATTACTCGGCATGCTTAATTTTTCTCCATGCCAACCAAATCCCAATTCCCGAGCTCCATATGGAAATCATCGGTGGCAAAGATTTTAAAATACCTCACCTGGATTATGAATGGCTCGAAATTCTACTTGAATTTTACCTACATCAGGAAAAAGTGCATTTCAATGCATTTGCAGAACATCGAAGCGCGCTGGAAAATAAATTACAACGACACGGTGCCATGGAAAGAAAACAGGTAAACTTTTCCCAAAATAGCCGTGTCCGACAATATTTAACATCCAGTATCAGTAAAATGGACGCTATTACCGCGATTGTGGATTTTGAATATGAAAAATTGGGGAAAGACCTGCGGCTGGTCGTCCTCTCGGATTTCATCCGAAAAGAATTCTATGTAAACACCGACCACAATACGCTTGAATTGAACAAAATAGGTGTCATCCCTATTTTCGAAAAATTAAGACGGGAAAATAAGAATAATAAGAAAATCGCTGTGCTTACAGGATCCATGATCATTATTCCGGCCAGTGCTTACTCAGCATTTCAAACTACTGCTGCTAGATATGGTATATTTGACAGCTCTACGAGCCCTGTTCCTTTTGATGCAAATTACCTTTTAATAAACCAGACGGAGGGTCTTAAACACGATATTGTTCACATTGTCACACAGCTATTCCAGGTTGGAGAAATTGAAGTCCTACTGGGGACCAAATCATTGCTAGGTGAAGGCTGGGATGCTCCGGCAATCAATGCGTTGATTTTAGCGAGTTTTGTCGGCTCATTTGTACTTTCCAATCAGATGCGCGGTCGGGCTATTAGAGCGCAACAGGGCAATAAGGATAAAACGGCAAATATCTGGCATTTGGTATGTGCTGACTCTACCTCGGCAACGGGTGGTGATGACCTTAAATTACTAAAACGACGGTTCAAAAGTTTTGTCGGCGTCTCGCTGCGACAAGAACCTGAAATTGAAAATGGTATAGGCCGTTTTGATCTACCTGAAAACATAAACAACGTTGGGGAAATTTCACGGAAAAATGCGGAAATGCTACTATTTGCTGCCAATCGGGTAAACCTCAGGCAGCGGTGGAATGATGCGCTTACCAAAGGAGTGAATCTCGTCGAGGAGATCAAGATACCTTTTGCGGAAGAACAAGATTATCAACGGGTAAAATCGTTGTATCTCAACAAAACAATTAGAAATGTACTGGCGACAGTGGGCGCTGCCTGGCTAAGTTTTGGACTTGACAACGTTCAAGGATTTTTTAGGGCATTAAAAAATATGCAAAGCCTAAAAGATTTTTATATTTACATCGCCAGCTTGAGTGCAGTAGGAATGCTGCTTTTCGGAAGAAATACGATCAAGTCACTCAGACTATATTTGAAATATCGCGATATTTCCAAAGATCTGAACCAAGTGAGTTCTGCGCTCTTAAATAGCTTGTTAAAAGCACATATCATACGGGCTGATCAAAACGAAGTGCGCGTGGAAACGCAAGTTGACCGCTCCGGTGCCGTTTATTGCCATTTAGAAGGGGGTACAACATTCGACAAATCCATATTTATCAATGCATTACAAGAGATTATTGCACCGATCAATAATCCGCGTTATGTGATTGTCAGGAAGAATAAATTTGCTTTTTTTGTCAAGCAGGAAGATTATCATGCTGTTCCGGAACTGCTGGCACGCAAAAAAGAATTCGCCGAATATTTTAGCAATCAGTGGGAAGCACATGTAGGGAATTGTGAATTAATTTTTACCCGAACAATTGCTGGTAGAAAATTGATCTTAAAAGCGCGGGTGAAATCATTGGCTGCGCAGCTGGATGAAAAAGTACTGCAGGTAAGCAAGTGGCGGTGAAGAAATAAGTTAAAAAAGAATTTCTCCCATTCTGCAGCCAGCCACTACCGCGGACTTTCAACTGTTTAAAGAAAGTTGAATGAACGCTGTCTAACTAATCGATCAGCGCTACAATTGCTGGATCTTCGGGATCTGTTTTTGGAGGAAAATGCTTGATAAGCCTGCCGTTTTCATCGATCAGATATTTCTGAAAATTCCACAGGACAGCAGAACTTTCTACGCCGTTCAAGCTTCTATTTGTTAACCACTGATAAATAGGCGCTTGCCGCTTTCCTTTAACATCAATCTTTGCTGCCATCGGAAAAGTTACGCCGTAATTCCGTTGACAAAAAGCAGCTATTTCGGCATCTTTACCAGGTTCTTGGTCTAAAAAATCATTTGATGGAAAACCTACAATGACCAACTTATCACTAAATCTTTTATACAAGCGTTCGAGTCCCTCGTACTGTGGTGTAAATCCACATTTAGAAGCGGTGTTTACAACAAGTATCTTTTTACCTTTAAACTGCGCAAAATCGATGGACGAGCCATCCAACCCCTTCACTTTAAAATCATATAGCGTAGCTGACTTCAAGGCCATATCTACTTTAACATTACCATTGGTGAATAAATAATAGGCTACACCTGCTGCGATTACCGCCACGATGAATAAAATTATAAAGAGCATTTTTTTTATTTTTTTTTGAAACATGACAATCTATAGCTACACGAAACCACCCCAACATCGTCTGAATTTAGGTCGATGAATACCCTTGGACCTAGGACCAAGGATGGTACATGACAACCTTGCCGACCAACGCTGTACAAGACAAAACGTATGCTGCGAAGTTTTATAAACGGTAAGCGCAACGTTCATCATAGATTAAAGTTACTAAAGAAAGTCTGAATTGAAAATGAAAAGTGCTTTTCTGATCGGATAATAAAACCCTATAAAAAACCGAATCTTCATAACGAAGATTCGGCCGCACTATTAAACTATATAAACCAATTGTGTTCGTTAAAAGTTGACTTATTGTGGGGAGGTTGGTCTATTTGGGTTCAGCGGTATCTGTCCCTTTAGCATCTTTCCACCGTCCATTGTGATCCGGAGATAGTAATCCGAAGAACAAGCAGTCCCATCTTCATCCATGGATTTAATCCCCAGCCCAACCGGAACATCCTGTTGGGTTGCAGCAGTCTTCGCGATCTGATTGGATTCGTTGTACTCATCAAACATAGACACATACATACTCTTGACACCGAGCGAAGTCAGATTATAGAATTGTCGCCACATAAAATCACCATGTTTTCTTTGCCCCTCCTGCAGTGAGCCCGGCAATACACAGGGCTGATAGTCTATGTTATTTAAATTACAAAACTGTAGATCAGCATTTTGGATATGCTGTGCATAATGATCCACGTCTGCAATGGTTCCGATACGTCCTACCATCCAAGGCGACAACATATCAAATGCTTTGTAAACGTCGATGTAGCCCTGCCTCGAATCTCCCCCTGCTTGTGCCAGCCTCCAATGTGTTGGCGTGCCGCCCATGACATAACAGCCTTGGTCGCGAAACCACTGGATCACATCCAGACAGACGGCCGCCGACCAGGGGTGGTTGTTGTCATTAAAACCAAATCCCCAAATACCGACCACAGGCTTGCCATTCTGTTTGGCATAGGCTGGAGACTGAGTATATTGTTTCATTAGATTTAGCCAATCATTTTTTATCTCAGCCTGCATATTAACCCAGGCCGACACATCATACATGATATAAAATTTGACACCGTGTTGCTCGGCGGCAGTTTTAACTTTAGCGGTAATGGCATTGCGAATGGGATCTTCTATCCCTGTGGGATCAAATCGCTGCAATGCCGCCGTGTGGATACCATAATCCTTCATCCATTTAACCTGGACATTGACTGTCTGATCGTCAAATGAAGAAAACAAAGACGCAGGTGAACCATTGCCCAACGCCGGTAAATTGCTGTTGTATTTTTTTTGGTATTCACTGTTGTCGGGCCAAGAAGGAATATGGAAATTACCCTGGGACGGCGTCTGTTGCCAGGCCTCGGTCCAGTGCCACCAATGTGTTCCCATGGGAGAATTGTCGCCAGCGCAGGAAAACCAGCCCTGGTATCCCACAGTAATCTGGCCAACAACATCGCCTGTCGCGGAAACTCCATTATTGCCATTTGCCTTTTTGGCCTCCTCTTTCGGGAGCGGTTGCTCCATCATCTTTTCGCTCTTCGAACAGGACGCCAGCAAAGTTGCCAACAAGAAGACCGCACATAATTTTGTTTGCTTTTTAATACTCATAATCAAGTGATTTTTTTTATAAATGGTTGAAACTGGTTTATACATATTGGTTTATTTCAATGCTGGTGCCCATACTGCTTCGCTGTTTTGAAAGGCCAAAATTTTATTGGGCTTATTCTCGAAATCAAAGTTATGAGGTACCATTAATGAACTATTAACAAGAAATTAATAGCTTCTATAAATCGGTATGAAACGAAAAATTATTTATAAATATATTGGTGGGCCTAAAGCAATTTTGCCGTATATTGAAAAGAAATATTACAGCAATTTATCTATAAAGAAGTATTGATCTAAGCGATCTGATGGGGTTTTCTTTCGAAAAAAGAAAACAATACGATCTAAATGCTGTATATTAAAGGAGCTCAATGGTCGGTTTTTTTGACTACAACTATTTATTCTTTAACAGAAGACCAAAAGTTCATTTGAGTAGTCGTTTTTTAACTCGAATAAATTAAACTAATATAAACACCAATCCGATTTTCTATGAAAATTACGTTAACATTAACCCTTATCATGTTTGTACAAGTCCTGTTTGGACAGAAGTCTTTAACGCCTCAATGGCAATCGGACACTACCCTAAGATCTCCAGAGTCCGTTTGGGTAGATGCCAAAAACAAAGTACTCTATGTTTCAAATACGATTGCCTTCGAACCTAACACAACGGCATTCATCAGTAAACTGGATATGGACGGAAAATTTATCAAAAAAGATTGGGTGACAGGATTAAATGCTGTTTTGGGCATAGGAATCTACAAAAACCGGCTCTATGCAGCGGAAGCATTCGCTAAATCGATTGCCGTCATCGATATAGATAAAGCAAGCATCGTTAAAAGAATTACCATCGATGGTGCTGAGCTGCTCAATGACATTACAGTTGACTCAAAGGGTATTGTTTATGTGAGTGATACGCGACTTGGAAAAGTATATCGCATTGAAAATGACGCCCCTATGCTATATGCCGAAAATCTCAAAGGTGCAAACGGACTGCTGGCTGTCGGCAAAGACTTGTATGTGTTATCGGATGGTGCTCTTGTTAAGATAGATCAGGATAAAAAAACCACTGTAATATCGAAAGGTATGGAAGGTGGATTGGACGGTGTCGTACAAATTAAACCCAACGAATTTGTAATTTCGGGCTGGCAAGGACTGATCTATCATGTCAAACCTGACGGCTCCAATACGGTATTGCTTGATACACGGGACAAGAAGATAAATGCTGCCGATATCGGTTACGACAAATCTTCGGGTATGCTTTATGTGCCTACCGTTAGGAGTAACAGCGTTCAGGCATACAAACTGGACTAAATGATTTAATGGATATACAAGTAGATGAAGCTTTCCACGTTTACCCCTTATACCAAGTCATTTAGAAAGGCTTTTTTGATTATTCCCTTTTTCGTTGTAATTGATGTGTTTTGCGAAATTGTACAACCTCGTCTAATGTCTATTATTGTCGATGACGGAATCTTGCATAAAGATATCAACTACATTTTGAAAATTGGATTGGCCATGATCGGGTTAGCCATCGTTGCCATCGTTGCCAATTTGTGCAACATCTATTACTCTGCACATGCATCTGTGGGTTTTGCGACGAATCTCCGGACTGCCCTGTTTCGAAAAATACAATCTTTTGCTTTTGCGGATACCGATTATTTCAGTTCGGCGTCGCTTACTACGCGGCTCACCAACGACACCAATATGATGCAGCAAGTCATGATGATGTGCTTGCGTATGCTCCTAAGGGCACCCCTTATGATGGTTTTTGCCATTATCTTTGCGGTTTCTATAAATAAGGATCTGTCGATCGTAATGGCCATTGCGTTGCCTATATTAGCCTTAAGCATTTTCATATTATTACGCAAAGGGCTCCCCTTTTTTATCAAGATGCAGCAGGCGGTCGATCGTGTCAATAGTGTTGTGCAGGAAAATCTACTCAATGTGCGGGTGGTAAAAGCTTTTGTCCGCCAGGATTTTGAGAAAAAGAAATTCGACAAAGTCAATTTCGACCTGATGGATGTTGCGACCAAAGCTTCAAGCATCGTTGTCCTTATTATGCCTGTTATGCAATTGGTGATGGGCTTGTCGCTTGTTGCCGTGACCTGGTTTGGCGGACAGAAAGTAATGACCGGAACGCTTGCGCTTGGTGGACTGATGTCCTTTCTAAGTTATATCACGCAGATCCTTATTTCTTTGATGTTGCTCTCATTGACTTTCATGATGATTTCAAGGGCAATCGCTTCGGGTGATAGAATTGAAGAAGTTTTAGAGAAACAGCCTTCCTTATCGGATACGGTGGAAGGTCTCCAAAACAGATACGCTATCACAGCAGGACGGATCGCCTTTCAGCAAGTCACTTTTCGGTACAACAAACAAAGTGCGAAACCCAACCTCGACAACATTAGCTTCGACGTGAAGCCTGCGAGTACCTTAGCTATCATAGGTGGCACAGGTTCCGGAAAGAGCACGTTGGTACAATTAATCCCACGACTGTATGATGTGTCTGAAGGTAGCGTGTTGGTCGATGGCATCGATGTCAGAAATTACCAACTACAGGAACTGCGCAGCGAGATTGCGATTGTCTTGCAGCAAAATCAACTTTTTTCAGGAACTATTTTAGAAAATCTCAAATGGGGAAATGAGCAGGCAACGGATGAGGATATTTATGCTGCTGCCAGGACTGCCTGTGCAGACGATTTTATACGCTCCTTCCCCGCCGGATATCACACGCTACTAGGACAAGGAGGCGTCAATGTTTCGGGAGGACAAAAACAACGCATATGTATTGCCAGGGCTTTATTGAAGAAACCTAAAATCTTAATTATGGACGACAGTACAAGTGCTGTGGACATCGACACCGACCGGAAAATACGTGAAGGTTTAAAAAATTATCTGCAGGATACCACACAATTGATTATTGCACAGCGTATTTCAAGCGTCATGCACGCCGACCAGATATTGGTCATGGAAGAAGGCCGCATTGTCGGTTCCGGATCACACGAGGTACTTCTGCAAACAAATACCATCTATCAGGAAATTTATCAGTCCCAACACCTGCAAAAAGAAGAAGCCTAATGAGTACCTCAAACAAATCCATCCCCGTGAGTTTACCCGGTCCCGGAAGTTCAAGACGCATTAAAAATGAAAAGCCTCAACAGGGATTTAGGGCTCTATGGCGATTGATGCGCTACCTGTCTTCGCAACGGCTGATGCTCCTGCTGATTTTAATTTCACTTTTGCTGGGAACTGCGGGAACACTAGCGGGCAACTACCTTTTACGGCCTGCAATCAACAATTATGTACTTAAAAAAGATATTGTTGGTCTAGGACATATCGCCCTCGTCATGATCGGAATTTATATCGCTACAGGAATTTTCAACATGTTGCAATACCGGCTGACCATAAAAGTTGCACAGAAAACGATTTCCAACCTCCGAAATGAGCTGTTCGACCGCATGCAGTACCTACCTTTGCAGTTTTACGATACCCATCAACATGGTGATCTGATGAGTCGCTTCACCAATGACATGGATACCGTAAGCGACGCCCTAAATAATAGCATTACACAGCTTTTAATCAGCTCAATTACCTTGCTGGGAACACTCGCGCTCATGGTATATATCAGCCCTATCCTATCTATTATTGCATTGATCATGATCCCACTGATGTTATATCTAGCGAAACTGATCATCAACAAAAGCAAGCGTTTTTTTGCCGCCAACCAAGCTGCACTCGGCAATGCCAATGGCTATGTAGAGGAAATGATCAGCGGACAAAAAGTGGTGAAGGTCTTCGGGCACGAAAACGCCGCCATCGAACAATTTGAACAGCTTAATCAAGTGCTCCGGGAAAAAGCAACAAAGGCACAGTTTTATTCTGGCATGATGATGCCTTTGATGGCGAATATGAGCACCATTAACTACGCGCTGACTACCATCGCAGGTGGTATTCTAGTGATCACACGTGGATTCGATTTAGGGGGATTAACTGCATTTTTACAGTATGCACGGCAATTTGGACGGCCTGTCAATGAGATTTCTAGCCAATACAATAGCCTACAGGCAGCGTTGGCGGGCGCAGAACGTATTTTTGCCGTTATTGACACGGCTCCTGAAAGTGAAACGGTCGATCCGCAGGCAATGCCGGCCCCGGTGCAGGGCCAAGTGACACTATCGCATGTAAATTTTGGTTATGTACCGGAAAAACAGGTTTTATTTGATATCGACATCGACGTAAAACCAGGTCAAAAGATCGCTTTTGTGGGTGAAACTGGTGCCGGTAAGTCGACAATTATCAATTTGCTGCCTCGCTTCTACCCTTTGCTATCCGGGGATATTCTGCTAGATAAGACATCGATTTTTAAGCTGGATCGCAATGAACTGCGTAAAAAACTATCTATTGTATTTCAGGACACCCATTTGTTTACCGATACGGTTATGGAAAACATCCGGTATGGCCGGCTCAGCGCAACAGATGATGAAGTGATAGCGGCAGCGAAGCTTGCCGCAGCGGATAGCTTTATCATGCAATTGCCACAAGGGTATAAAACCGAATTGACCAATGATGGAGCCAATCTGAGTCAGGGACAACGGCAGTTAATTAACATCGCCCGGGCAACTATTGCCAATACGCCAATCTTAATATTGGATGAAGCGACCAGCTCGATCGATACACGAACTGAAATCGCTATTCAGGAAGGTATTGACCGGTTAATGCAAAACAAAACAAGCTTCGTCATTGCCCATAGACTCTCGACCATCAAGAATGCCGACGTCATCTGTCTGATCGAAAAAGGGAGAATCGCCGAGTTCGGTTCGCATACAGAATTGCTAAAGCAAAAAGGTAAATACTATCGTTTGTATATGGGACAGTTCGACTGATCATCCCGAAGCTTTAACACCCTGCTTATTTCGTGAATACTGTATTTATTTCTTGGCAGAAGATCTTTTTTGAAAAGTACGGCGGCTTGCAAAATGCGAGATCATCGATTTTCTGAAAGATGGCTACAACACTCTGACATTTGGATACATCTGCCGTCAACTTTACACAGAACTTTGTCTCAAGAAAAAAAAGATTATGAAAGTATTTATAACTGGAGCTTCGGGCTTCATAGGTTCAGCAGTTGTTCAAGAAATGATCGATGCGGGACATCAAGTATCTGGTTTAGCACGCTCAGAAAAATCAGCAGAAATAATCACCAATTTAGGTGCTCAGGTAATCCGTGGCGATCTTGTTTAAAACAAAAACCAAACTTTCGCCCCTGGAATTTCGAGCGGGCTTTCACTAAGTTAGTGAAAGCTAACCGTGACCATCGAATGGCCGTTGGATTCAGTAAAACGGTCCATCTAGGTATGGACATTATAATTTTAGGGGCGGAGATCAAAAAATAAACAGCAGACCAAGCAATAGCTATTATCCGGTCTGCTGTTTGAAACAACAAAGATTATTTTCCTTTTTGATCTTTAATTGTATCTTTAATCGCTTTAGTTTCTTCGGCGGTCTTTTCACTTATTTGATCTTTATACTTATCAAATTCATTTGAGACCTTATCAGCCACATGGCCTGCTGTTTCGCTAATCGAGGATGACACATGATCATACTCTTCTTTCACTTTATCGGCTACTTCTTCGAATGTGTGTTTTGCCTGTTCATTGAGGTCTCTTGTTTTTTCCTTGATTTTTTTCCGCGTTTTTTTTCCACTATTCGGTGCCACTAATAGACCGACCAATGTACCAACTGCTGCTCCCGCCACCATTGCGAGAAGTAATCCCGTTGAATTATTTTTTCCATTGCACATCTTTAAATTCTTTAGACAATCGTAATTAAGCATATATTTCAAAATGATTATGTTGTTAAACTTCTACAAGACCAAACAAAAAAAGCAAAAGATTAGTTTGTCATATTTTAAATAGTGTACAACTAGATTACAGCATCACATGAATCGAAAAGCGCTAAAGATGATCGTTCGGGAACGGCCCGGATCAAATAGATCTACTGGATTCGATTTTTTAGTTCTGACCCCAATTCAGTGTTAATTTTCTTTTGTTTGAAGTATTGAAAAATGACCGCAATAATAAAAAGCACAAAGAGGACA
This sequence comes from Sphingobacterium sp. UBA5639, assembly GCF_002421245.1. Taxonomy (NCBI): domain Bacteria; kingdom Pseudomonadati; phylum Bacteroidota; class Sphingobacteriia; order Sphingobacteriales; family Sphingobacteriaceae; genus Sphingobacterium; species Sphingobacterium sp. UBA5639. Next base: position 70,661 of record NZ_DIJR01000034.1, on the reverse strand, counting down.
AGAAGGGTCTGTCCAATAATTGGATCATTTATATCCTTTGCCAGGGATGTCCGACCGGAACTCTGGTAAAGGTCTCATTAACAGTAGGCACCAGCGACAAGAAGAAACTAAATGACCATAGAAAATTCTCAAAATACTGAGACTTCGTACTACTTTTCTTCGTTGCGTGCAGCCAATAGGCTACCGTGACAAGAACCAAGATGAAGAGTGAAAAAACATGTCCAGCATTGAAGCCGCCCTGTTTCGAAATTCCTAATGCCGTAAGAGAAGTGATGGCTGTCGCATAAAAATATAACTTCCCCGATAATACTGTAAGATTGATCTTACCATAGCTGATAAATCCTAATACAGCGCCTAAAAGTGCTGTAAGACCAATAACTGTGTGGAAAACTCCTAAACCTGATAAATTCATTTTTTCTATTTTTAACGTTGATAATTTCAAATAAATGTTCCTGTAATGTAAGGTCGTTGTCACGCTTTCACGGTACAGTCCATGGAATAACTACCCTTTAATGAAACACTACAAAGTTGCAATAGAATAAGGAAAATGGTTTTTTGATTTCGTTCAAAGATTTGATGTTTTAGTTCAAAAAACAGGACTACAATCTTATTGGAGAAAACTTGGTCCCCTCGATCAAAATGGAATACTATATACAAGTCACCATTGATTTTTAGTTGCTTTTAAGCTGTCGACGATAATTTGTTGGCGATATGTGGTATTTGTCACTAAAACTCTTTGTAAATGTTGCGAGGTCGTTAAATCCACAGTTAAAGGCAATTTCGGAAACACGCTGATCGGAAACTAAAAGGAGCTCTGCCGCCTTTTCGAGCTTCTTATTTTTGATATAACTGGCAGGTGTATCCTGATATAATTTGGCAAACTCTCTTTTAAATGAAGAAACACTCAGATTATTCTGTTCCGCAAGCTGCTCAATGGTCAATTGGGAAAAGAGATTGGCTTCAATGATCTGTTTAAAAGAATAGGTACTTGAAGAAAAAAGCTGTGATAATATCACCCGTATGACCGACGCGTTTCTCGTTTGGGACAGGAGCAATATAATTTCTTTTAATTTGAGCACCAGTATATCTTCATTGATCAATGAAGGATTTTCAAAATAAAACAGCAAGCCTTCCACATATTTCTGGATCAGAAAATTATTGTCAATTTTTTCTTTTGATTGGTTTGAAATGGTATTTTCGGGTTCAAGCAGCAACGAGGGCAACTCTCTATCGTAAACTTTCTTCAAGGTATCTGGATAAAAAGTGACGATTAACAGCTGACAATCACGCGTTGGATTCACATCGTGGATTCGTTTTCCAGAATTAATACAATTCAGCAATAAGGAATAATGCTTCGCAATAGTTAGCTCTTCGTCATTTGCCTGGTATTGCATCTCCCCTTCCAGCACATAGAGGAAGCAAGCCTGTTCCGCTACTGGAAATTCAAACGTAAATGGTGCCTTCAATGCAATTTTTTGCATCATCGGTCTTCCAAATAGCTCATATTTTTTGTAATCATTTACCATTGCCGCTCAATTTCTCAAATTTAACGATTGAGTTCCGTATAATTAAAATGACAGTTGTGCAATCGAGTCTTATTTTTTAAAATTCCGTTAAAATAGATTCTTCCAATCGATGTATTTTAAATTCGTTAAACACCTGTTAATATTAGTCTAAATTTACGTCTATTTTAACACCAAGATCTTTGCTGCTTGCCTTTAAAACATGATCTACCCAAACACATAACATAGACTGTTTTCCAGGTTTGTTTTGATCCCAGTCTTCTTTCCAGACAATGTCTATTGTTTTCCCGTGATAGGCTAAGTTTCCGAGGTAAAAATAATCCATTTTGCCAGCAGGTATCAGCGGCTGAACCTGAAAGCTGTTGTAATGGGATGCCTTAAATCCAATGAGATCTGCTATGATCATGTCTGGATAGGTTGAATGAAAATAATCATTCTGCCCGCCAAATTGCTGACCATCACTTGGTATATACCATTCACCGATATTTGGGTGGGCATAACCGTGGAGCCGTGTAAGCTTCATAATTTGTTCGTACAGGGTCTCTTTGTCCTGCGCAGTGATTTGATTTTTATAATTTCTTAAATAGTTGCTGTATGCTTTATAGACGACTGAGTTTTGAAAAGGCCATCCTCTGCCGTTCCAGGCATAAGCCTGCTCATTATAATAGGGATGTTGTCTTTCGGCCGTGGTCATTCCTTTATGGTTATTGAAACCTTTTTCGGAAGTAAACATCGCCCAAGCTACCTCATACTTTTTATTATCCTCACGCGGTATCATATTGAAATACCACGGGGTATAACCAATGGATTCCCGCACCCGCGCTTCGTAATCCCGTACACCATAGGCATTGTCTCCGGCTGTCAAGGTATAAAAAAAACCATCATCTGCATTCCAAAGTGTCCTGAGAAATTTCCGCTGTATTTCCTGGCTTCTGAATTTATAGTAATCTGCTTTCGCCTTATTCTTAATCGAAGGATGATGTTGCTCTTCCTGTCTATAGAGATTGTACAATGCGTTGGTATTCCCAAAGGAATAGCTTCCAACGGATGGGCGCACCAGATAAAAATCAGGATAACCTTTGGTAAAGGCCAATGGAAAGTCTTTCGCCGCAGTCGTATTTGCAGCCTTTTCTGTCGTCCCCCAACCTAAATAAAGATCCCTCCATGTACTATCGGTATAAATAGCATAGGGCCCTTTACTCTCAATCAAGCCAAGCACCGCCGAAAGGCTGAATTCCATACCATCGTACAGATCCAGAATTTTGTACATGCCGTTGGTCTTCGCATCGGGATTTTTCACAGTGAATAGGCTATCCAAAAGGTGCTGATGGTTCTCCATTGCGGGAAGCATCTTTTGCGTCCAGGCCTGATCGGGATGAATTTTTAAAAATGATTCAATACCATCGACCATCCAGCTGGAAAAATGAACACTTTCGGGCCTGCTCAAATGGGTCAAAAAATTACCGTTTTCCCGTTGATTTAATTTGGAAGCTGATCCAAGCATAAAATATTCGGCATAAGATCGAAGGTATTTTGGATCACGAAGCCAACGTACATCGTAAAACTGATGCGCTGTTGGGCAGGTAATCGCTCCACTCAAGGATCCCCAGGCGGGATACCCGAAAAATTCTGTTATAACCCAATATTTCTTTGAATCATGTGGATCGTAATAATCCCGAAGGTGCTTGCTGATCATCCACCAACGATAATTATACACGCGATTTAGGGTATCATTGGAACTCTCAAAATACGGAATATTATTGACCAAAAAGTCTTTGTTGTTGGATTCGTCAAAAGCTCCGTCCGATTTTGGCCGGTGCTCGAAAGCATTAAACTCCTTTATATTATCTGTTAGATTATTTTTCGCCACTTCCTTTAAACGATCAAGTTCAAGCTGATATATCGACTCCTGCTTCCCAGAAAATCCCCGGTTACTCGAACAGGAAAAAAGAGCACCTAGAACCAAAAAGGCTGTGCTGCTTAAAACAATAGAATTTAAAAAAACGGAACGATGTTGTCTTTTCATATGGTTGTATGGAATAGAACTGGAACAAAGACCTAATCAACAGAATTTTTATGACAATTAAGCATGGTGGAACAAATCGACGTAAAATTGATACAATGTATGATATTGCAACAACCGTATTTATATAAAACTCAAATATTCCCATTTTCACATAAAAAAGTATCTTTTTCATATTCTTTCTACTGCTGTTCTAAGCTACATTTGTTCCATAAGTAAACTTGACTCAAGAGAAGTAATTGCCGAAATGAATGGAGATGCCTATCTCATCATTTTAAATTTCTGAATTGATTCGATAAGAATACTGTAAAAAGAATCCTACAATACTACACTGAAAAACATTTTGTGGAACGACGCTGTCGTTCCACATTTTTAATTTATTAAACCGGTCTTTACCCCACCTTCTACGGCAGCCACTTTAACTTGCTCGCCGGCTTTTTCATGCTTAGTCTCCGGTAGGTCCTTCCGTTGTCATTTTAATTTTATGGATTGTACCATCTGGACGGTAATTTAGGGTGTCTATGCATATCGAACGGCTAAAACTGCCTCCATCTGGATTAATTCCCCCATTATGGTAAATGAAATACCATTGGTTTTTAAAAGGGACAATTGCTTGATGGTTCGTATTGCTGTTGCCTGCTATTTCATTCAGAATTCCTTTATAGATATAGGGACCTTCGATCTTATCGGCCATGGCATAAGCGATCTTCTCCGGAAATTCCGTGGCATAACTCAAATAGTATTTTCCATTGCGCTTGTGAACCCATGGTGCTTCCGTAAAAGCTAGTCCTTCAAAATTCACCTGTTTTATTTCGCCATCAATCTCAACCATATTTTCTTTGAGCTTTGCATAGTAACACTCGCGGTTGCCCCAGAAAATCCAGGCTTGACCATCATCATCAATAAAAACAGCTGGATCGATACAGGCCCAGGAATGGGAAGAAGCAAAACAGTCTTTGTTGGTCAATAAGGGTTTTCCCAATGCATCGCTAAAGGGACCTTCGGGTCTGTCTGCTACAGCGACACCTATTCCGGACCAATTGGAACTGATGTACCAGTAATATTTTCCATTACGTTCGGTAACATGTCCCGCAAATGCATCGCCGCTTTTTGCCCAGGTAAAATCACTTATGCGCAAAGACACGGGATATTCCGTCCAATTTTTTAAATCCGTTGTAGAATAAACGATCCAGTCTTTCATCTTATAGCCTTTCTGACCTCCTGCAAAGTCATGACCTGCATACAACCAAAGTGTATCCCCCTTAACTAATGCTGCCGGATCGGCCGTAAAATGATGCTTAATAATCGGATTTCCCTTTGCGGTAAAATGATACCGGTCATCCGCAGCCACAGGAGCTAGCAATTCACCAGGTGCACCGCCCCATTTATTGTTCAGAAGACGAGACTCTTCCTTGCTGATTGAAATCACACTTCCATGTCGCGGATTAAAATTCTTATGAAAAGGTTCAGGTTTTGAAGAGAAATTAAAGAGATCATCTGTGCGCTGAAATTCGTATCTTCCATTCGCATACAAATCGTACATCAAGATATAATCGTTTGTTCCATTCAACTTAAAAAGGCTAGATCCTTCGACAACAACAGACGTGTCTGCGTAGGCATCGAGATACCGAAAGTCTTCTCTCCATGGTCCTTTTAAGGATTTACTTGTCGCCTGCTGAATTCCATTTTTTACTTCTTTTCCGGCACCATCTTTTGTATTACCCTTAAAGAAAAAATGATATAGCCCATCTTTATAGACAATGTCGCCATCAATACCGCCAAATTTTGGACTGAACAATAAAGTAGGTTCCTTTTCAAAGCCACTAAAATCTTTATTCGCATAGGCCCCGTAAAAATCAAGTTTATCATTCTCATGCGATTTCACCGTAAAATACACCAGGTATTTTTTTTCAGCCGGATCGTAGATCGTCTGTGGTGCCCATACCCATTTTACGTTCTTAAATTTTTTAGGGTATAACTTTGCCAGGTCAACAGTATTGTGTTTCCAGTCCGTCAGATTATCAGATCGCATCAAAATAATACCCGGATTACTTCCCCACCCATTCTTTATCGTAAACATATCAGTTGCGACCATATAAAATGACTTTTTGTCCTCTCCCCTAAGGATGTGCGGATCACGAATCCCTCCCGTTTGGGATATATCCGCCGATGACAAAATAGGTTTATTGTTATTTAATGCAACCCAGTTTTGCGCATCCTGACTGACTGCAAATCGCAATTGCTCTTGTGTATTTTTATCCCCCGAACCTTCAAAATATGCAAAAAGATAACCCGCCGCCTTATCTGCATTGTATATTTTTTGCGCTATGACATTGGTAAAACTCATTAATGCAATACTCAATACCCCTATTTGTTTTAGTTTCATGTTTGATCAATTTTTAGGTTTTTCTAAATGCTCATTTGCCAAGTAAACCTTCTTTATTACACCTTAACAATGGATTATTTAATGCACAAATTCCAAATTATCTTGATCGAAGGGATATTCAACACAAATTTAAATTTGCTCAAAAACACTTTTCCACGAAGCTGTAGAAGAATACGATACGAGGTTTACTTTTATTAATGTCAAATATACATTTATTATTTAAATAGGCGATATTTTTATGGTAAGTACCGTTTAAAACGGGACATTTTCCAGAGGTAAAAGTCTTGAATCCAAGATTGCTGCAGTACGATGCCCTATAATCTTCATATACGCTGGATTTTGTTCAAATGAAAAAAAATCGGACACACTTCGCTGTTTGATCAGCAGACAAATATCCCACTGCTCCTGATCGGGGCCTATCAGAAACTGGTCACCATGCCCAACAAAAAGTAGCTCACCGCCGCTTTCTTCCACAAAAGGTTTGGCTAGCTTTATATAATTCATGAAAGCATCGTATCCCGAAATTTCTTTGATTGGCGCAATCTCCGGAAAATTAGTATAGTCCGCGATTTTCCTCAACTGAATTAAATTGAGATTGACAATGGGGCCTTGGATATTTTTCAATGCCAGATTCCTTCCGGCTTCATAACTCGGATACAAATACGTCTTTCTTGCCATATCAATAGATACTTGTTGTTTCACTCACTTTACTCTTCAACTCAGTTGCAGCATGATGTACGACTCTTTTATAATCAATGATTTTGTCGTTTTCAAATGGAATAATAACTGCATTTTCAAACAGGAAATTTCCCTCGCCCAATTGGTTCCAATCCGCCTGTAAATTTTTATTGTCAAATTGCCCCATGTTTAACATAAATCTGATTCTGTTGGAAAGAGCCGTTAAATTCAGGCTATCTGCGATATATGTTTTATTTTCGGCCCTATTGTAAATTGTTAACACTCCCATCAATGGTTTACTGTCCAAGAATTCGGCTTTCAATTGCTTTTTATCTATTTTGTTCATGTGTTTTTAAATTAAAATTATAAATCTCCGCCCAATGACTTCAATTGCGCAGCAAAAATAAGGAGATCTGTTACGGCCATTCCGTCCAATAGCTTATTGGCGATGTGCTCAGCTGTAACAGTCGCCTCCTTTAAAATTCGATCACCAGCCGCCGTAAGCTTCACATAACTGACCCGGGCATCTCTATCATTGTGCTCTTTTACAACAAGCCCCATCTTTTCCATGGGGGAAATAATCCGTGTAATTCCTGAGGCTGTTAAACCGGTACTTTCAGCCAGATCAATTCGCCGTAGCCGGTTACCGGGAACCTGGCTTAAAATATGTAGGATCATAAAGTCTGTCAGACTTAGTCCATGCAAGCTCAACCCATCAAACTTTTTGGTGATGACAGATTGAACTTTTACAATGTTCAGAATCGTATTAATCGCGTTCATAATATTATTGTTCTTGTTATTTGCATAATACTTGAGTAGTCAAGTATTATGCAAATATAACAGTTTTATTTAAATGGCCGAATAGAATAAAAGATTCTGCCAACAGCGCGCACGACAGCGCAATAAATCTATTTTCCTTACGAGAGAAGTTGGTTGGTATAAAACTACACTTAGGTGTAGCCTTGATTGACATAATCTATAATATTTTTGGACAAATTCTAATCGACAGGGGGCTAAAGCCAACGATTTTCAGAACATGGAAAGGAAAGAATCCTCAAATATTAACAAATTTATTACCTATAGCATAGTATAAATATGACAAATTGCAAAAACTGTGGGACAGATATAACGCTGAATTTCTGTCCGAAATGCGGACAGCCAGCGGTCCTTAAAAGAATTGATGCGCATTATATCGTCCACGAGATTGAGCATGTCCTTCATTTCGAGCGCGGCATCTTGTACACGATTCGTGAACTCATTACTACACCCGGAAAAAATGTAAAAAAATATATTGCCGAGAACAGGAGTCGCCTGGTAAAACCCATTATTTTTATCATCATCACCTCGCTGATATACTCTGTAGTAAGCCATTTTTTTCATGTAAACGACAAATATGTGAGCTATTACGAATCCCAACATTCTACTACGGGTTCGATATACCTCTGGATCCAGGATCACTATGGTTACGCCAATATCATGATAGGATTGTTTATCGCTTTTTGGGCGAAACTATTTTTTAATAAATACGGTTTTAATTTTTTTGAAATTGTTATCCTGCTGTGTTTTATTTTGGGAATCACGATGTTGATCTATACTATTTTTGCATTAGTTGAAGGTGTAACACATACAGGTGTTATGGTACAGGCTAGCATCGTCGCTATGGTATATAGCGTTTGGGCTATTGGACAATTTTTCGACCCCTACAAAATACCCAGTTATTTAAAAGCGCTCGCTGTTTATATTTTAGGTTATCTGTCATTTACTGTTGTCGTCGTTATTATTGGTCTATCGATAGACTTAATTTTAATGAAAAGATAGGTTATCCTCCTTTTTCCGTCCTTGTGAAACCTTTTAAAATAACATGATGGGTAAGTTTGCGCTGTAAACTTACCCATCCTATTACTCGTTGCCTGTTACAGATTATTTCTCAGATATCCCTGAAAATTATCTTGAAACTGAAGGCCGGACCCCAGTCTATATTTACTTAATTTATTGTTGAGGGTAAGTCCCCATAAAACGAATTCAGTCAGAAAATGGAGATCTTCGGGTTTCGTTTCCGGTTGGTATTGCTGAATTAAAGCATGGATAGGCTTCACTTGATCCAAAACCTGCCCGTACGCCAAATCGTTGAGTTCATCAGATAATTCGATTCCTTCTGATTCCGAAAACCAACGAACAATATCATCGTAGGGATAACGCTCGTTTTCTCTTTCCAGTTTCTCAATTTTTGGGAATAAAATCGGGAAAAGGCTTTTAATCGCGTTTTCTATCAGCTGCACTGCAACGACACCCGCTCCTTCTTGCTCGCCTTCATAAACGAGCTCAACTTTGCCGGTTATCGCAGGCACAATACCCATAAAATCACTCAGCCGTACTGCTGTTGCTTGTTCCCCACTTCGGAGCATGCGTAATTCAGCGGTACTTAATAAGTTTTGAAATGCTGTAATGCTCATACGCGCACTCACGCCGCTCTTTCCATCAACATATTCACTATTTCGTGCTTCAAAGCTTATCTGCTCAATCAATTCCCTAGCCAGCTCCGGGACATATATCTGCTCCTTCTGGGCCACTTCCAAGTTCGCCTCCTGCGCAGTAATTGCCTTTGCTATCTCAACCGATGCGGGGTAATGTGTAAGTATCTGCGATCCAATGCGATCTTTCAGCGGCGTCACAATACTTCCTCTATTGGTATAATCCTCCGGATTCGCTGTGAATATAAATTGTACATCTAACGGCAAGCGTAACTTAAAACCGCGGATCTGAATATCTCCCTCCTGTAATATATTGAAGAGGGCTACCTGGATTCTAGCTTGAAGATCAGGTAGCTCATTAATGACAAATATAGAACGGTTTGCCCGAGGAATCATACCAAAATGAATCACCCGATCGTCTGCATAGCTCAGTTTTAAATTTGCGGCTTTGATGGGATCTACATCACCGATCAAATCAGCTACTGTCACATCAGGCGTAGCCAGTTTCTCCACAAAACGATCACCTCTACCAAGCCATCTTATCGGTGTATCGTCGCCTTTCTCCTTCAGCAACTCTATCGCATAACGCGATATGGGGTCAAACGGATCATCATTAATCTCTGAACCTTGAACCACAGGCACATATTCATCCAATAAGTTGACCATGAGCCTAGCGAGACGTGTTTTCGCCTGACCGCGAAGGCCCAAGAAATTAATGTTGTGTTTGGAAAGTATTGCTCTTTCAAGTTCTGGAATTACGGTATCTTCATAACCATGTACCCCATTGAACACGGTTTCACCCGTCTTTATTTTTGTAATCAGATTCTGACGCAATTCTTCTTTTATTGTTTTAGGTTTATAACCCGAAGTTTTTAATGCACCAAATGTTGTAATCTTCGTGTAATCCATATATTCTTATCGTATTCTTTTTTTTCGATTTTCTTCGTAATCCTCAAAGATCATTTCACCTAGATCCCCAAGTCCCGTGTAATAAGCCTTCCCTTGATTTGAAGCTGTAAACTCGTCGACAAATTGCTGTAGATAAGGATCCGAAGCAATCATAAAGGTTGTAATTGGTATTCCCAACTTTCGAGCCTGCGCAGCCATACTATAGCATTTGCTGGTGATAAAAGGATCCAAACCCATAGGATTCTTATAGTAAGTGCCGTCCGGCATATTTAAACAGCTCGGTTTCCCGTCGGTTATCATAAAAATTTGCTTATTCGCATGCCGTTTTCGCCTTAGCAAGTCCATCGCTAGCTTTAAGCCCGCGACGGTATTGGTATGAAATGGTCCAACTTGCAAATAAGGAAGGTCTTTTATCGCGATAGGCCATGCATCGTTTCCGAAAACAATGACGTCAAGTGAGTCTTTCGGGTAACGAGTCAAAATAAGTTCTGATAAAGCCATCGCCACTTTTTTTGCAGGAGTGATCCGATCCTCGCCGTATAAAATCATACTGTGGCTGATATCGATCATCAACACTGTACTCATCTGTGACTTAAACTGTGTATCTTCTACGACGAGATCATTTTCGGATAAGACAAACTCACCTATCCCATGATTGATCTGTGCGTTTTTCAAGCTCTCTGTCAAAACTATTTTCTCCAGGCTATCTCCGTACTGATAGTTTCTGAAATCGCCCATATTTTCGTCACTCCGTCCCTGGTGATTGGTTTTATGATTGCCTGATTTCCCTTTCCTCATTTTCCCAAATATCTGGTCCAAGGCATGCTGACGCAAAGCTTTCTCCAGCTTTGAGGTAATATCTACGCCACCTTCACCACCAAACTCCACTTTTTCCCTGATATAACCTTTATTCTTCAGATCCGCAATGAAATCGTCTATCGTATAGGCTGGCGTCGTCAGTTTGAACTCTTTATCCAATTGCCTAAGCCAGTCAATGGCTTCATCAAAATCACCAGAGGTATGGGTAATCAGTTCTTTGAAAATGTCAAATAATTTATCAAAAGGCGTTTGAAACGGCTCTTCATATTGTTTGAAAAGAAAACCTTTCCTTCGTTTCGTGCTTTTCATGCATTCCTCTTATTAGTATGAAGAAGCTATCCAACTCCTGTATCGGATGCTTCATAGTATGAATTTACGAAATAATAATTTTTGTGAGCACCGTATGTCCATTTAACTTCAAAAACTGGCTATAGTATGACGCATAAAAAATAATGTACACTATAATTAATAGCAGTCTTGTTTACTTAGCCCGATTTTTTGGGTGATAGCATAAAGCGCTATTGGGAAAGCGTAAAAAGCCACAGAGAATTGGTATTCTCTGCGACTTCTTGATTTGGTTATTCCACAAATAGGATAGAATTACCTGAATAAGTACCAGCTTAATAAAGCAGTTCCAAAGTCGGTTTATTGGCGGCAGCTTCCCTACTACTAAAAGACATATCATTTGTAGAAGAGGTCGCAGCTGTATTTAAAAATAGAAAGGATGCTTTACGATCAGTGCCGGTCAGCAATCTGTTAATGGCCGAAGTGACGTCGATGGTCTGTAAACCTATCCCAGAAATAGGAATTTTACCGACAAGTACAGTATCCATTGGTGCATTGTTCCAATTAATGCTATTTTCCAACCAAGATGTCGTGGAGGTTGTATAAATATTAATAGTACGTTGTGGTGCTGTATTCACTCCTGCAACATACATTTTTAATTTTGCCGAACTCACTTTAGGTTTAGTAATCATCGAAATATCAAATTTAGTATATGCTTTACGTGCGTAAGATGTAGCGTCGGATTTGATGACAAGGTCAGTTGTAGTTCCATAATTTGTACTTGCATAGGTACCGTTGCGGACATAGGCATCGGCAAGAGAGCTTCCGGCATTGGCTACAACAGCATGCTGAAACGCTCCAACGTCTGGATTACCCAATGGCAGCACGTTTCCAGCGAAGTCCTCGCCCCCATTGTTACTTATAAATAAACCAGCATTAAGGGCGGCCGAACTGGAACCGACATCATAACCTTTTGCAGCGTCAAGGCCGTTTCCACCGATTGGATTGACAAATACCGGATCTTCATAGAAATTGTTGTTCCGTACGGTAGTTCCCCAGTTCAATGACGTAAATGTACTCGACGGGAATAAACAATTATTGTTAAACTTCAGTCCGTTATCGGCTTGGGTAGACAAACTACTAATGGTCGAGGTCGTGTAAAAAATATTATTTGAAAATGTTGCATAAGGCTTTCCTGAACTTACGCCATTCATGACGTTAAACAGGCTGGCGGTTGGATTTTTGATATAGAATACATTATTATAAATCTCACGGGAATCGTATGTCGTTTTTTCGATCAAAAAGAGCTTTTTTAACCGTGTTGTACCGATATCGTTAACAGAAACGTTATAGCGAACTTTAATATTCTTAGACTGGTTCATAAAAAGCATAAATCCGCCGTTGTTATCATGCGAATAATTGTATTCGAAAATATCTCCATCGGTTACTGAATTGGTATCGTAGCCATCGGCATCGAACGCGACTCCATCGTTAGCGCCCCCGCCTGTCATACCGTAAACTTCATTATAAGCCACCAGCGTATTCAAGCTACCAATTGTCCAAATACCCGCATAGTTTTCAGAGCCTGTGTTCATACATGCCTTATAGACCGTATTGTGTGTGATTTTACTTCCTCCCGTCACGCCGGACATAACGATTCCGTCGCCGTAGATATATTCAATCAAATTGTTATCAATAATAATATCTTTTGATCTTGCTGCCATAGCCCTATCGCCAGTGGTCCTTATCCCTTCAACGGAACAATTGGCTACGTGGCAACTTTGTACCAAAGCACCGTATATTTTACCGTCTAAGATAATCCCGCCAGAGCTTTTGTTATAATTGGTCTGTCCATCGATCGCACCATTGACGTCGTGAACATAACAATTTCTAACGGAGACATTGCTAATTGCTGTTCCTGCAGAACTGCCTCCAACCACGCGGATCCCCGTAGCAGCATAACTTGTTCCGCTTGGGATTGTATTTGTCAGTTCGAGGTTATTTACCTCAAAATAAGACACCCTATTGAGGTATAGTGCATTTGATCCGTTTCTCTTTCCACCACCGTTGATAATCGGACGAACATCGCCGCCATATTTATCTATAATAATAGGAGCTTCAGCCGTTCCCGAATTTTTCATATGCAACGTGTCATTCCATACGCCACCACTCTTGAACAAAATACGATCACCAGGGCCAAAAACCGAGGTATTAATTTTGGCCAGCGTTCTCCATGCTGCAGTTGTGCTCGTTCCTGTGCTATCATCGTTTCCGCTGGGATCTATATAGTAAGTATTACCTATACTTGCTAGATTTACCTTCGCTTTTGTTTTTAGTGATGTCGGAGAATCTAGTTGAACAGACTTTTGGCAGCTCAATAGCCCAATGATTCCAATAGAAATCACCATCATAAATTTTCTCATAATGCTGTTTTTAGTTTATAAATGTTATAATTCTTGCAGACGTATTCCTTATTCCAACGAATACGAATTGTATAATTTGATTAATAACATTAAATTATAAATAACTTGCCAACCACAGGGGGTAAAATCTGAAATAAAGAGGGGTAAAATTTTAAAGGCAGGTCAACATGTAACCAAGATAAATCAATGCATCTTTTTATGCTGACCTACATCGATATAGAAGAAAATTTGATACTTTTAGCTAATAACTACAGCCCTTAAGAACAATACGATATTATGGAAATAGATCAGTATATCAATACACTTTCGGAAACGGAGCAAGAGGTCATCCGTCAATTCCGGAAAGCGATAACAGAAAATGACAATACCGTCTCTGAGAGCTTCGGAAAATTCATGTCAAACCCTAATGCAATTAGCTTTAATGAACAGGGCGTATTTAAATACGGGCTAACAGTCGCAAAGAATTACATTTCGTTCCATTCCTTGGTTATCTATACTAACCCCGAATTGATGGAAGAACTAAAATTAAAATTACCCACGGCCAAATTTCAAAAAGGTTGTATTAATTTCAAAACATTGGATGAATTTCCCGCATCCGTATTGGCAGAACATATTGAGGCTTCATCCAAAATAGATTTTAGCCCCATGATAAATCGTTATTTGAAAAAGAAATAAGTACCTGGTCAATTCCCAGCATTCTATTTATTCACTTTTACGCGCAACAATAGCATAGACCATCGGAATTTTATTTCCCAAATGGGCTATTCTGAATTTTTTAGGATCTAGTTCTGTCATGTTTTTAAAAATGGGATAAGGTGAATAGTCAAATTCGTTCAGGTCTTGAATGTTTAGCCCATGATGAAGTAAAGCTCCAACGACCTCACTCATACTATGATTCCAGGTAACATAGGACTGCGAAATAGCTGCATCTTTATCGGCATAGGTTCCCTGCTCGGTTTCAACAATTGGAGCAACATTAAAATAATTATAGCCAATTTTGTCAAAATTATCATCGAACATCCAAACAACTGGATGAAACTCGACAAAAACAAACTTCCCTTTCGGTTTCAAGAAACGTGAAATTATTTTCCCCCATTTATCTAAATCCGGTAACCAAGTAATCGTTCCATAGCTGGTAAAGACCAGATCAAATTGTCCGTCAAGATGATTCTCAAGCTCATACAAATCACAACAGATAAACTGTACATCTGCATTCGTTTCTTTCGCAATTTCTCGGGCACTTTCAATCGCCTTGTCGGATAGATCAACACCAGTAACTTTGGCACCAAGTCTACTCAAAGAAATTGTATCCTGTCCGAAATGACATTGTAGGTGTAATATTTTTTTTCCGCTGATATCACCCAATAAGGCCAATTCGATTGAATTTAGCGAAGTCTCCCCTTTTAAAAATCCTGCTAGATTGTAAAAGTCTGATTTTAGATGTGTATCTGTTCTATTATTCCACGAGTGTTTGTTTATTGCGATGTAATTTTCTTCTGGATTCAAATCGTTCATTTGGTTTTTTATTAAACGGTTAATTACCGACTAAAGTACGCTAAAAACTGAATGCTATCGGATTCATCTTTTCCCCAATTTAAAAATAAGTGTTTTAAGAAATTAAGCTCGGTAAAAATTATCATAAAGGTTCTCTATATTTAAATCGATTATCCAATACATCCAAGTTTAAAAAGATGATGTATGAATAACACCTATTTACATGAAGAATAAATGACGATAAAAATATATAGACCAAAGAGCTTACTTCTAAAAAAATATATTGAATGCTTCTATGTACTTGAGAAAACTCACGAAGAAAAAGCGACGGCATATTTTACGTTTCCGAGCATTTACACCATAGTGACGATAAGTGAGCAGACCAAAACTAAGGTAAGCCCAAATGAGGTCATTACGAAGCATTGTCCGTCCAATTCGATAGAAACAAACCTTGTATGCAATTTTAATGAACCTGTTTTAGTGAGTTATGAGGGAAAAATAAATGAAATTACCACTTACTTCAAACCTCTTGGGATAAATGCTTTTATACCCAATGATTTAAGCTATTATAACAGCGGAACATTTCCCGATTTTAATCCGCACTTGGATTATAAAAACGCGATGGCATCTATCCTTTCCATTGATAAACAAGACAAGCGAATCAGGGCCTTAGAAGAGTATTGGATATCAAAATTTTGGCTATTTGAAAATGCATTGCTCGAAAACATAATCACCGAAATGCTAGATACAAGTAACCTCAATCAATCGATGTCAGAACTTTCGCTAAAAACAGGAAAATCGAGAACAACCATAAATAAGCAATTCGATCAACATATCTGTAAAACACCTTCCCAATTCAAAAAAATCATTAGATTTCGAGCTGCGATTCAAAGTCACCTCGAAGATGGCAACAAAATAGGTCTGTCTTATAACCTGGATTATTTCGATCAGTCCCACATGATCAGAGATTTTAAAAAATTAACAGGGTTTACACCAAAAATTTTCTTTTCCAAAATAGCTGATCTTGAACGGGACCAAATAAAATGGATTTTTATTTAGCAGGTTTACAAAAATACAATCACACTATTTTATTAAACAGTAACATTGCTCCATAATTATTTATACCATACGCTAT
Organism: Sphingobacterium sp. UBA5639; assembly: GCF_002421245.1. NCBI lineage: Bacteria > Pseudomonadati > Bacteroidota > Sphingobacteriia > Sphingobacteriales > Sphingobacteriaceae > Sphingobacterium > Sphingobacterium sp. UBA5639. The sequence goes on along the minus strand of NZ_DIJR01000034.1, from coordinate 54,515 downwards.
GAAGCTTTTAATGTTACTTATGTTTTGTCCAATTTTTCTTGTGGCACAAGAAAAAACATCAGCCAAACTTGCCACCTATATGCAGGCACAAGCCGATGTAAATAATTTTAGTGGAACAGTTCTTGTCACGAAAAACGGTGCGATTTTATTAAAAAAAGCCTACGGTTTAGCAGATTATGAATGGAGGATCAAAAATACGATCGATACGAAGTTTCAGTTGGCATCGGTCACAAAACAATTTACCGCGGCTGCTATTTTACAGCTCGTAGACAGCGGAAGATTATCGCTAAACGATAAACTCAGTAAGATTTTCCCCGATTATCCAAAAGCCGATAGTATAAGTATCCACATGTTGCTGTCACACACCTCAGGACTTGCTATGGGTTTCAAAGAAATCGCATTAAGTAGTATAAGTAGCGATTCTGCTTATGCCGCCATCAAGAAAATTCCTTTCGAATGCTCACCGGGAACCAAAAGCGCCTATAGTAATATCGGTTATTATTTGTTAGCAAAGATTATTGAAAAGGTCTCAGGTGAGCATTACGCTTCTTTCTTAAAGAAAAACATATTTGATAAAGCTGGCATGAGTAACACCGGAGTCAGTAATAATGATTCCATCGTCACGAAAAAAGCAAAAGTATATTACCCTAATGCAGAAGGTTTTATCCATAATCCCCATATCAACTGGGAGATCAACCTGGGCCACGATGGCATTTATTCAACCGTTGAAAATTTAGCCATTTGGGACAAAGCACTCTATGGAACAACAATTCTATCGGCAGCGATGAAAGAAAAAATGTTTACACCATATAGCGCTGAAAATTGGGGCTATGGATTTATCATCAATCCATTTTACAATCACGGACATTATTTGATTGCACATGATGGCGGATTCTTTGGTACAATGACTTCTTTTAATCGATTTACTGAGGACAAACTCTTTGTCACTGTCCTTTCCAACAACGGCTCCCCCGCCCATATCATCGGGTATGGACTGTCTGCGATTGCGCTGGGTAAAGAAGTAGAGCTTCCCTATAAACATTATCCCACCAAAATAGATACGACGCTGTACGATAACTATGCAGGTGAATATGGGAAAATACATATATTAAAAATTACAGGCAAACTCTACTATAACGATGCGGATACTGAACTCATTCCCGAGTCTAAAACAAAATTTTTCAGGGCAGACGACAACGACAGAACAATCGAGTTTGTTAGAGACAAAACAGGAATTTACAATTCCCTTATTTTAACAAAAGGTGGCGTTAAGGAAGTTTCCCCAAGGACCAATAAAAATTAATGAACCCATATGCATGCTTTTAGCATCAAATGTGTAATCGACTCTTTGAAACCTTAAAGAAAAAAATTAAATTACGCCCTTATCAGTCCAGTGTTAAATAGTATACAAACTATCCTAAATTATAACATCGTGCAACAGACAGATCAAAATCCGGAGAAAGCTAAAAAGAGTCCTTTATTAAAGTCTTTTTTCGGATGCCTAGTGTTTATGGCAGCCTATCTCATCAGTTTTTTTATTTTTGATGCAGGCAACAATGTGAAGCTGAATTATATTATTTTTTCGCCGCTTGCATTTATACTGAGCTGGGTATTTTGCTATTTCTATCTGCTGTTAAAAGATACCAGTACTTTGAAATATTATCTACTGGGATGTATGCTGATAGCCGGTACAATTATATATACAAATGGTATTTTTGATATCGATATTAGGATTCAAAACTTCTTTCACTCGTCGACACTCCCGAAAAAATACGGGCAATATCTCGATATCAATAACACCAAAAATAGACTTGGACGACATGAAATCATTCTTTTCAAGGCGAGTAGTAATCCTATTGATCAGTTTTTGACAAAGAACAACGAATTAATCATCCATAGTTTGAGCAAGGCTAAAAACGCTAACGATGCAGAACCAACCATCCATATGTTTTATAAATTGGACAAAAACGGCAAGCAGATCGATCAATATTCTTACACACAGGATGAAGATAAGGATACAGAGATTCTTTTCGAGGGCTATCTGATTAACATAGGAAAACATTACTTTCGTAGCTGGCCATTAGATGGTGATACCACAAAAAACAGCATTGAAATACGCAATGCCGATCTCAACTGGACTGCGGATCAACAACGCCAACAACTAGATGATATCGATCGTAAAGCACAGTATTTTCTTTCTGAGCGAATCTATGATTTCGAACACAGCAATTCGAAAAGCTACTCAAAAAAAACGTATTTCATGGACGGTAAATGGCATATATTCTGTGAAAATATATCGGATGATGGTAATTTAAATCTGCAAACTGTGTCTAGAGGGCGTACAGTAAATGACCTTTTCGGACACTGGGACAAGAATGAATGGGTCACGAATCATTCCCCCGCCAATATTCAATCGGTTTATTACCAAAAAATCAGGCGTATTCGCAATCGACAGGATTTGAACAGCAGAAAATATGAGCAAGGCGATCGTTGGCAAGGTTGCCTTTTCTCACACCTTGTTGTCGAAAACGACACCTTAAAATTTAAAGATCATTTATATCTTGATGAGGAGTGGCATTGGTCTCAGATTGAAATCAATGGTAAGAATATTGGAGCGCTGACTTTTGAGGATACGGAACAATTTCATAACTATGGTTACTACTCAAATGCGGCTTTAAATTACCAGCTTTTCACCAGTCGACGCAATAGGCTTTATTTGATTAAAAGAATAGATCCTTAGCTTCATCCAGATAAATTAGGAAAAATAATAAGCAGACGAAATGCGGACTTGCTTTTTGCTATCCAAAATAATGACTATATTACATGAAATGAATTTTTGTAGAAATACATCCAATTTGATAGCCATTGGATCCTAGTGAAAATAAAATTCTGATATAGAAGGAAATAAAGCATATGAACAAAAGATATTTTTTCTACTTCATCCTCATTATCACCTTGTTCGCCTCGTGTGGTCTTATTCATAACCTTCCTGATTCGGCATCTCCCAATACTGGTGTAGATCCCAATTTATGGTATTCATTTGTGGATCAGAATGGAAATTTCTACCCCGATAATTGGAAGAAAAGTTATGGCATCCCCTCGAATAAAGCTGCTAGAGACCCTTATTCACTGATGAAGATTGCCACCGACAGAGGCGACCGCGAACAGTTACTTGCTTTTGAACGCGGTAACATGCTGCGTCTGTCAAAACGCATTGCACCAAAAAAACGTGTGTTCATTTTAGTTCATGGCTTTAATGCCGATGAAGAATCCGTTGTAAAACAATATAAATATATTGCCGATCATATCGTTACAAATCCCAAAACCGACGAAATTATTCGCTTTTATTGGGATGGTTTACGATCAACCTCTCCGTTTCGATCTGCAAAAAACTGGTTTTCCGCAGCCTCCTTTAGCCAGATGGCCGGTGAATTTGGATTGAGACGTATACTGAATAATATGGCCGATAAAGATGTCTTCATTATCTCTCACAGTCGTGGAGCATCTGTGGTGATGAGTGCTATTTCGAATCCGGAATACAACAGTTCTTTTTCCGCTCAGGCCAAAGACATTCATAAGGTCGATATCGAGCGGGCAAAACCTTTATTGGAAAACAAAAACAGGATTACCTGTATTATGTTGGCGCCAGCCATAGGGCTTTCCGAATTTCAGTATACCGATACAACAACTAACACCAAAAAATTTGTGGAACTGAGCTCCCAGGTTAAGAAAATACATATCACCATAAATGGTACGGATAAGATGTTGAAGAAGTTTTTTGGATTCTTATCGAATAAACTTAATCCAACAGATCTGGGATATAAAGAGGAAAGTTTTAACGCACTTAAGAAAAATTATACCATCTTTTCGATGACTGATTTCACAGGAATGTCAAGCCATGACTTTAGTCGTTATATCCGAGATCCCAAATTCAAACAGATGCTTCGGGAGGAATCCATCCAAGTACAATAAGATGGTCGCTCGTCTAATTAAGTCAATAGGCTATGAATCGAAACTATTCGCTCAAAACGGCCATGGTTACTTACGGAAACAGGCAAGCGCCTCTTCCCATCCCTCAGAACGAGGCTTGGGACTCCGAGAGAATCTTTAATAATTCCATCTCTTTTGATTTCAACAATATCGTCCAAATGAACTAATTCGCCAGCTGCTATGGTATGTATAAAATCAGGGGAAACGATGGTCTTCGTATAATACCTTTTTCCTTCGCAGATGACTTCTCCCCTCGCCTTGCAAGAAGATCGTTTATGAACTGAACACCGCAATTTCAAAGGGATGTACTTTCTGATTCCTGTCTGTCTATTCCATATTTTATAAGCAGCCTCTTTCATGCTCCATAAGAGCCAAACAACAATTTCGGGGTCTGGACTGTTCACAATCAACAGTTGTTCCTGCTCATCAAATAGTTTTGAAACAAAGCCCCTACGCCTCCAATTACTCTCTTTTCTGGACTGAACCAGATCGATAATGTCATTACCAATCATTTTTCTTGTAACTTGCTTTCGATTATTTCGACTGCGGCTCCTATATTAAGCATACGCTCCATGTCAGAATTTTCAATAACGATCCCAAATTGATCTTCGATATCCAGTACAATATCGACCAAATTGGCTGAATTAATTTGTAGATCACGCATAAAATCAGTCTCTTCAGTAAGCTTTGCGAAAGCTTCTTCGTTTGTTGTGTAGGGTGCTATAATTGGTTTTAAAGCACCGATCAATTCTTCTCTCTTCATAAATTTAGTTATCAAATTTTTTAAATATTAAACAGGCATTTACATCTCCAAACCCGAAACTTGCCTTGGCTATAATTTGGGGTTTGACATCAATTTGATGTATTGATACTCTTGATGGATCTATCAGTGCTGCGATCTCGGGATGTAAATCAGTACAATTACTGTTTCCGAATAAAAATCCATGAAATAACTGCAAAACTGTGGCCACACATTCTATGCTACCTGCCGCGCTGAGACAATGCCCAGTCATTCCTTTTAGCGAATTTATCCATGGAAAATCTTTCCCTTTACGCCCAAGTGCCTCGGTCCAGTTTTCTATTTCAAAAGCATCTTTGGCTGTTGCCGTTAGATGACCGTTTATAGCATCGACATCCCATTTGGAGACTCCCGAATTGTTTAGGGCCTCTTGAATGCAACGGCGTACAGCATCAGCGTTTGGAGCTGTCATACTGCCTGTTCCCCGTTGTCCTCCAGAGTTTACTTGGCCGCCCAATAACTCGCCATATATAACGGCATTGCGTGCTAAGGCACTTTCCAAATCTTCCAGTAATAGGGCTCCAGCCCCACTACCCGGGACGAACCCTGCGGCTGTTGCACTCATTGGGCGCGACCCTTCCGCAGGGCGGTCATTATATTGCGAACTACAGACACGTAGTGCATCAAAACCGCCCCAAATATAAGGCCCACTATCTCCAGTACTGCCTGCCAGCATGCGTTTTGCTCTTCCGGACCGAATCCGGTCATATGCCATTAGAATTGCTTCAGTCCCAGTAGCACAGGCCGAGGAATTGGTGGTCACCTGATTTCCGAGGCCTAGTTTCCCACCTAAATATGCACTGACACCACTGTTCATTGTTTGCGCCACAACAGTACTTCCTAGTCTGCGGGTTTGTAGCTCATCAATTTTATAAATACTCTCGCGAAACTTATCAATACCTGATGTACCTGAACCAAAGACTGTTCCGCTATCCCAATCGGGGGCCGAATTTACGACAATAGGAAGACCTGCATTTGTCCAGGCCTCCATTCCAGCAATGACTCCGTACAAGATGCCTGTACTATTAAAACCTCTAAGCTCAAGTTCAGTGAAATATTGCCTTTTAAGATCATCTGATATTTGCGGCATTCCAGCAATCTGGCAGGAAAACTGTAGTTTTTCCAGCTGTTCATTATGTCTAATACCCGAAACGCCATCTTTGATGGCCTGAGTAAAGGCAGGCACCCCCACTCCATTGGGCGCAACGACTCCTAGTCCAGTAATCACAACTCTCTTCATAACTCCTCCGTCATCATGCCTGCCAATATCCCTTTACAAACTTCCTGTCCGGCTTCATTCTTCATCGTAACGGCACACTTTAGTTTGCCAAACCTAAAATATATTTTTTTTGAAAACACGGTGACTTTCTCCTTTGGATATACTGGTTTTAAAAACTGTATTTCAGTAGAAGTCAACGCAATAGACGAGCCTTGCATTAAGTCTTTATTGAGCAGAAAGATTCCCAAACAGGCCAGACCTATTTGAGCCATCGTTTCGATCAGAATAACTCCCGGGGTAATCGCTCTATCATAAAAATGGCCGCGATAAAAGTCCAGATCTTCATCAAAAGTATAGGTACCTGCAACACCTTCGTCATCGACATGAATCAACTCATCGACAAATAAAAATGGGGCCCTGTAGGGCAATTTCGCTAGTATAGCATTCAATTCCATTGTTCAAAATGAGTAAGTTACCACTGTAATAAAACCCGCTGTGCTGAAAATCCCGGACCGAAACTCAGCATCAGCCCCAATTCACCGGCTTGAGGCTTACGTTTCATAATACGTTCAAGGACGTAGAGTACCGTAGCGCTCGACATATTACCATAGTCCGCTAGTATAGCCTTAGTATCTTCAATATCTTTATCAAATTCAGCAAAAATCTCCTCGATTGTGGCTACGATCTTTTTCCCGCCCGGATGAAAAATCATGTAATTAATATCTTTAATTTCCAGCTGGTTCTTTTTCAGGAATGGATGTATAACTGCATCAAAATGGGACGCAATCACATTGGGCACATCCACATCCAGTACCATCTGCATACCAGTGTTGGTCAATTTAAACCCCATAATGTCCTCCGCATCATAAAAATGATACATCTCCTGATCAAGAATTACAGGTCCGCAATCTTCCTCACAGGATGAAAGCAGACAGCAAGCTGCACCATCGCCGAAAATGGCGGCACTGACCATATTCGACATCGAGAAATCTTCCAGCTGAAAAGTCGCTGTTGGCGCTTCGACGGCAATAACCGCAGCACGTTTACCTGGGTTTGCCTGAAGAAAATTTTTAGCATAAATAATACCTGAAACACCGGCAACGCAACCCATTTCAGTAACTGGTAACCGCACAATATCCTGTCGGAGTTTCATCCTATTAATAAGATACGCGTCTAGAGAGGGGATCATAATTCCAGTGCAACTGACTGTAATGATATAATCCAGAGACTGGGGATCCCAGCCCGTTTGTTCAAGGGCCTGACGAAGTGCTTGCTCCCCTAGGGCTATCGCCTCCCGGCAATACACATTGTTTTTTTCTTCAAAAGATGTCGCCGTGAAGACTTCGATCGGATCCATAATCGCATAGCGCCTGTCCACGGCGGCACCTTCGAAAAGTTTCTTGATTTTCTTAATAAAACGAGGTTCCTGTCCATGAAGCCAAATATCCAATAGCGGAAGAATATCAACGGTAGTACAAGAGTATTTAGGGAGTTGCTTGGCAACATTTATTATTTTAACATTCATATATTGAAAATTATCCACTGGTAACGAAAGGCCCATTTCCATTGGATGGTGTAATGTTCTAACCGTAATCTCTTTGCGAATTGTACAAGCTCAATCTTTTTAAACCCGCGCAGTATGGAAACAAGCCCATCCACTTTTGTCATTCTATTTAACCTAAAAACAACAGCAATAGTTTGAAAAAGCCGGTAAGCCATTTTACTCCTTTGTAAATCGTTTATGACGACCCCCAATTTTGATACGTTGACCAGGCTATCTAGCAGACGAAAAATCGCTTCATCGTCGAAATGATGTAAAGTAAGCGTACACAGAACAATGTCATACTTGACATCTTCAAAATTCGCTTCAAAGATATCTGCACACAAATAGGATATATTGGTATAATCTTTCGACAGATCCCTTGCACAATTTATTGTATACGGATTAGCATCAATCCCGAGCAATGAAAGCTTAATATGATGTCTATTGCCATAATCGCTTAACATGCGAAGCATGTCCCCATTACCACAACCGATATCCACAATGGTTATTGTTTCATTCTTGTAGCCGGTTGAAAGCAATGTTTTCACACCATTCAACGTAATGCTATTTCCGCCTAGAAAACGATTAATCTTTGCAATTCGATCCAGCGTGACGCGAAGTTCGTCGCCCTCCAGCCGAAAATCGTCCATGATCTCATTCTGCGATGTTCTATATCTTGTGTCTATCCCCATTTTATTGAGCTTGCATTTCCATGAGTTTGTTTTATCATCCAACTTAAGATTTTTGGAAAAAATATCGTAGCCTTCATTAGAACCGCGGCACCTATTTTATAACGCAGTACACCCGACAGAAGTCGTCCGAATAAGAGCCGTCTTTTAAAGGTTCGATTCCATTGATTCATATAGGACTGTTCCAATTGCTGGCGCGAATCGATATGACCATGGAAATAGTCCACAATAAGCTCGGAAGCCATTTTTGCACTATGTATCGCCATCGCCATCCCATTTCCACAGAATGGATGAATAAGACCGGCCGTATCACCAATCATAAGCATATGGTTTTCTACCGCTGATTTCTGATCAAATGAAAATTGACTTATTGCAAGCGGCTTGTCAAAAAGTAGTCTACTCTTTTCAAAAAAACACTGAAGATGCCTATTTTTAGACAACACATACTTTTGATAATCACCTATATTTTTATACCTCTTGAACGTTTTTACATCGGCCAGATAACATAAATTTATCTGGTCATCTTCGACCTTAGAAATACCACAATAACCGCCTTCAAAATGATGCAAGGCAATAAGGTCATTCGGAAAATCGCCCGAATAGTGTGCTTTAACAGCCATCCACGGAGAGGTTTTTGTTATAAAATCGCGGGATAAGAGCTGATCCACATTGCTGCGTTTTCCATATGCGCCCAGTACAATTTTTGATCTTAATACCTGATCTTGAAATGAAACAGCAAATGTATCATTGCTAAAGGATACGCCTGTGACGGTCGCAATAACAATTGTACAACCCGCCCCTTTTGCTCGCTGATATAACAGATCATCCAACGCGTAACGACTGATGCCAATTCCACCCAAGGGTAACCTGACCCTATTCATCTGCCCACCTTCTGTCGTGAATTCAAGCTCCCGAATATGTGTTGGACAGAGCGATTCGACATCCACTTGTAGCCAATGCAGATAGGGCAAGACTTCGTTCGAAACATATTCGCCGCAAACCTTATGACGAGGAAAATCATGTTTTTCGATTAACGTCACGTTGAATCCTTGTTTAGACAGATGCAATGCACTTGTAAGTCCAGCCAAGCCGCCACCTATAATAATCACATCAGGGGGTATTACCATATATCCAAGTTTGTTCTATATGAGTTTCATCTACAAAAAATCAACGTTACAAATCATGCTTCGGTCTCCTACATTGGTTGCCCCCGCTATTCAACAGACGATTCTTAATACATCTGTTCGCGACCTAGGATTTTCCTGCACAGGACAATATCATCCATCCGCTTTTATAAAAAGTCTCTCTGATAACAGCCCTTAGCGATAAATGGTTTTTATTTGACCGTAAATAAAGAAGGCAACTATCTGGATTTATATTCACGGTCGACAAACATTTTATCCAGAAAAAGATACCTGTTCCGAAATTCTTCAGCAGAAGCTTTCACCTCGGTATTCAAATTCAAGATATTCATTCGCTGATCTTTTGCTGTTGTTTTCGGCCAGGCTGGAAGTCCTTTTCCATTTGGATCACCCGTCTTGATAAAATTAACAAAGTACTGCTGACCAAGTTTCGAAACCTTGTAATCATCTTCTGTCCAGGCAAAAACATCATTACTCTGCAGATTTCCCAATAAATATTCGATATCACTGGCATGGAAAGCTCCCGGTAGGGGCTGTGGGCTTTTTTCCTTGTTTTCTTGTGTAGATTTCTTGCTAATTCCTCCGGCAAGCCCGGTTTGTGCATCACGATATGCCGGTTGCATGGGTGGCCGCGGTTTACCGAATATATAAACGAAGACTGGGTTACCGCTATTCTTTCGTTGCAGGTCAAGCCATTTCCAAGTACTATACGCAATAAAATTATCGCTAGCTAATGCAGTTGCCGATTCAATGACTTCTGCCTCGGTCTTCCCTGGATACTCCTTGAGCACTTCTTCAGCTTTAACACCAAACTGTGCTCTTACCAACTTCTCATAATTCTCCGGAGATGGGTAAGATTTACCCATGTAAGCCATATACGGAGCTTCCGTGGAAGTCCAACCGGCAAGCAAGGGAACCTTAGATTGCTCCCCGGCTTCAAAAATAGCCAATGGAGATCGCGGCAAAAAATAGCCATCAACAATCAAACGGGTAGTGAAGGCTCCTGGCTCGCTGGCTTTATCTAGAAGTTCGGCCGCAGGAATTTCACGCAGTTGATCAAGACCTGTTGCATTTACCCGCGATGCAAATGCAACACCCTGTTGTTCCTGCTCAGTAATAGAGGCTGTACCATACCGTAAGTTAAAGACACTTCCGCTCTGACCGATAGCACGCGTAAACAACCCCTTGGATAGCGGACTAGTCATTTGAGCGGAAACAGACATACTTCCTGCCGACTCGCCACCGATGGTGACCGCATCGGGATCACCGCCGAATGCAGCTATATTTTTTTTGACCCAAACCAAAGCTGCATGCTGATCCAGCAGTCCATAATTTCCTGAAGCATGTTTCGGTGATTCCTCCGTTAATGCTGGATGCGCGAAGAAACCAAAGATACCAAGACGATAGTTGACAGTAACGACAATAAGACCTTCTTTGGCAAAACTTTCACCATCATAACGATTTTCAGATCCATCACCAGCATTGAAACCCCCGCCGTAAAAATAAACTAAAACAGGAAGTTTGCCTGAATGAAGACTCTTTGGACGCCATACATTCAGGTATAGACAGTCTTCACTGATCCCCGGCGACCGAAATCGCATATCCCCATAGATCGGTTTCTGCATCGGAGAATAACCAAAATGATCTGCTTTACGGATACCAGACCAGTGTTCAGCAGCTTGCGGTTCTTTCCATCTTAGATCGCCTACTGGGGGTTTTGCAAAGGGGATCCCTCGGAAGGACTCGACCCCGCTTGACAAGATAATCCCTTCTAGCACCCCCTCTTCAACCTTTACCTGTGGCATTTGGGCGAAAACAAACGATGCAACCAAAAGCCCAACAACTGTAAAAAAAATCTTTTTCATCATAACATTCATTTATAACTCCATGGTATTATTCTTAAAGTTAAAATACAAAATAAAATCTATACCGTCGTGATAATCTGACATTTCAGCGCAAAGACTTAAAGTAAACTTAACCAATAGACAAATACCTGCAGCAGCCGGATGCTTGCTTGCTTGCTTGCTTGCAGTGATCAACGCATTTAGTTGGTCAGCCAAACAAAAAGTAGCATAAGCCATTGGACAAGAATACATGTCCAAAATGGCTTACTACTTGCTGTGGTCAATATTTCGAGTACACCAATAAACTTTGACCTTATAATAGCATAGAAGCTAGTGTTATTGTCCAAATCCAAAGAATCAAACTTCACTTTGTTCAGACCAAAAATGACAATGCGTCGCACCCAAGGGCTCTCAATTTTGGTATTTTTTACGTCATTAATCAGTTTAAGTTTCGCAAACGAATAATCAGCGACATTTTGTATTACATCGGGCTGATTTGATTGAAAAATTAAGAGTACTTTGTCAAATGCCGGAAGAATGAGATCATCCTGCCTTTCCTCCACGACAAGACTTGCAATCTTCGAAAACACATATTTGTTGCTGAAAATAAAAAGTAATACAGGTAGCAGGATCAATCCAATCAACCAAAGGAATTTAGCCACGGCTTGTACAGGACTGACTGTCGAAAAGAAAGCTTCATGACTAGCATTAAATTGTAAACTACCAACCACCAAATAAAGTAAAGTCGAAACAATAGCCAGCAAATAATATTTGACTAAAGTTTTCGTCCCCAATACGCTCAATTTTTTTAAGTACGATAACTGTGTTTTCATCTTGTTATAATTAATTACCCTAATTTAGCATTATTCGCCAAACATTGATCAGTAGGTTTAATTCTCGATTGTTTTCATTTTAAATCCGCCAGGAAAGAATTTTTATTCGTCATCTCCTTTTCTGCCAACCGATTTTCTCTACAGAAATGTAAAAAATATTTGCGTAGCTAAATAACTACACGTATATTCGTAGTCAAATGACTTCAAAATGAACTTAAGACGAGATGTTTTCCAAGCTATAGCAGATCCAACAAGAAGAGCGATCTTACTTCTTTTGGCCTCACAAGCCATGACTGCAGGTGCAATTGCAGCCAACTTCAACACCGCAAGACCGACAGTTTCAAAACATTTACAAATATTGACAACATGTGAGTTATTAAAGTCTCAACAAAATGGACGTGAGATATACTATCAACTCAACCCAACGAAGATGAAAGAAATTGCAGATTTCATCGAACCTTTCGTCAAATGTGGGATGACAGATTCAATAAATTGGAAGCTATTATGCAAAACTACAAGAACAAATAATATGGAGGTAAAAACCAACGTACAGGCTGAGGATAATAAACAGGAGATTGTCATTACAAGAGAGTTCGATTTACCTGTTGAACTGCTCTTCAAAGCATACGAGGATCCCGAAATTTTTGAACAGTGGATGGGAACCAAAGTCCTAAAATTGGAAAATAAAACGCATGGCTCCTATGCGTTTGAAACTTCCCATAATGGCCAGGTCATGTTCAAAGCAAATGGAACGATACACGAATTCCTGCCCAATCAACGTATCACACGGACGTTTGAAATGGAAAACAGTACATTTCCCGTACAATTGGAATATTTAACATTTGAAAAAATAGGTGCAGAACGTAGCAGGCTTCACATCCATATTATATTTCAGTCGGTCGCGTTTAGAAACCAGCTGCTACAGATGCCTTTTGCGCAAGGAATCAATATGGCGCACAACAGATTACAAGAAATTCTTTCCAAACTTACCTAAAGCACTACATGATGAATCCAAAAATTGAACATTTTTTTGAAAATGCGACAAGATGGAATGAAGAATTCAATCTGTTGAGAGAAATTGTCCGTGGCAATAAAACACTGCAAGAGGATTATAAATGGATGCACCCTTGTTATACATTTGAAGGTAAAAATGTCGTATTGATACACGGGTTTAAAGAATACTGTGCACTGCTATTCCACAAAGGTGCATTATTAAAAGATCCCAAAAATATATTGATCCAGCAAACCGAAAATGTTCAATCGGCCAGACAGCTTAGATTCACCACTGTTGAACAGATTGAATCATTACGAGAGGTGATATCGGCATATATTCAGGAAGCCATCGAAATTGAAAAATCAGGTAAGAAAGTGGACATGCGAAAAGCTACTGATTACCCTGTACCAGAAGAATTTAAGCGCGCCTTACTGGAAGACCCTTTGCTCCAAAAAGCCTTTCAATCACTTACGCCTGGTCGGCAAAAAGGGTATCTATTCTACTTTAACCAGGCAAAACAAGTGAAAACTCGCGAGGCAAGAATCGAAAAATACTACCAGCATATTCTCGATGGAAAAGGTGTCGATGACTAACATATTTATTACAGTTTATTCGCGATATAGTAGTCTATAAAGAGTAGATTTGTCTACAATCAAATAGACAGAACTAGACCAAGACGAACGATTATAGCAATTATCGTAATCCGGTATACTCAATTCGTCGACTCATATATCGCTGAATTCACATGAATAAAAAATTAGTATTGCTCCTCTGCGGCCTCTTGCCCATTTTTTCACAAGCACAGAAAAAGAACAACGCAACACAACGCCCCAATATCGTCTTTATCCTGACGGACGATTTCACGGCCCAGGCATGGGGCGTATACGGTGGTATTTTAAAAGATTTTATCAAAAATCCGAATATTGAAAAATTAGCCAGTCAAGGGGCGGTGCTCAATAATACCTTCTGTACAAATTCCATTTGCACCCCTAGCCGTGCAACCATACTGACAGGACAGTACAGTAATAAAAACCAAGTTTACACACTTGAAGATGCTTTGGATCCCGATAAGGAAAACATCGCTAAGGATCTGCACCATGCAGGCTACCAAACTGCTGTTTTTGGAAAATGGCACCTAAAAAAGAGGCCAAGTGGATTTGACGATTTTAAAGTTCTACCTGGACACGGTGTTTATCATAACCCGACTTACCTCTCTAAAGACAATTGGAATGATAAGGAAGAGGCTGGCACACCTTACGAAGGCTATGTAGATGATATCACCACAACGATGAGTCTGGACTGGTTAAAATCACGCGACCCAGACAAACCCTTCTTTTTAATGTGTCATTACAAGGCGACCCATGAACCCTTTGATTTTGCTGAGCGATTCAAAGATTACTACAAAGATGTGGAGTTTCCTTATCCTCCTACATTTTTGGACTCAGGAGCAATCACGACTGGACGCTCTTTTGAAGGCCAACCCTTGGAAGAGCTTGGCCGCCGTTATGAGCAAGCTTCGGTTGGCCCCTTTTGGACATCTTATCCCGAGCTTCCGTTTTCAACAAAAGGAATGGACCCTTTAGAAGCTCGCAAAAAGATCTACCAAAAGTTCATCAAAGATTATCTGCGTTGCGTCGCTGGGATTGATGATAATCTGGGAAAAATTATGCATTACCTTAAAACCGCAAATTTGGACGAAAATACCGTTGTGATCCTAGCTTCCGATCAAGGTTACTTCTTGGGAGAACACAATTTCATGGATAAACGTCTCATGTACGAAGAATCACTGCGCATGCCTTTTGTAATCAGCTACCCCAAAGAAATCAAAGCAGGTAGTCGATTAGACGATATGATTCCAAATATCGATTTCGCTGCGCTATTTGCAGACTATGCCGGCATCAAAAAACCCGCTTACATCCAAGGCGAAAGCTTCCGGAATAACCTCAAAGGAAATACATCCAAAGCATGGCGCTCTGCCCTATATTACCGTTACTGGCAACATGCACCAATACGCCCTGCCCACCTGGGAGTCCGTGATGAACGTTACAAACTGATTTATTTTTACGGACAGCCCTTAGAAATGACAGGTAGTGACTCCAAAACAACAGCACCAGCCTGGGAATTCTATGATCTACATCAGGACCCCATGGAAACACACAACGCCATTCTAGACAAAAAATATGTCAAAGAAATTGCCCGGTTGAAGAAAAAGCTGACTAAACTAAAAGCCGAAGCAGGCGATGATGATGCAACAAGACCCGCTTTTCAGCAGGTCCTCAAGCAAGAACACTTAACCGTTAAATAATTAATTACAAGCGATGGATTTAAAGCATCTATTTTCGTTTATACCATTCTTATTTACCCTTGACGCTTCTGCAGCTTCCATTACAGATGGGAATAAACCGGCTCCACCCCCAAACACCGTTATTATTTTAATGGATGATATGGACCTGCTGCCAACCATCGTCAACTCAATTATAATAAAAACGGGGATCCAGCTTTGGATCCCCGTTTTTATTAAACGACCTCTGTTAAACAGCGGTATATCCACCATCAACTAAATAGTACCCTCCTGTCATAAAGGAGGATTTATCCGAACTTAGGAAAAGAACCAGTTCAGCGACTTCTTCGGCCTTTCCCAAACGTCCAATAGGGTGTTTACCGATTAATGCATTGATATGCTCTTTATCCAACTTCGCCAATAACGGGGTATCAATGTAGCCGGGTCCGACCGCATTGCAACGAATATTTTTTTGACCATATTCTGCACCAATGTTCTTTGTCAATCCCACAACAGCATGTTTGGCTGCAGTATAGGCACTTGACATTGGCGCAGCAACAGTACCATGAATGGAAGCCATATTCACAATAACTCCGCCTCCATTTTTTTCCATCGCCTCCAGCTGATATTTACAGCCATAAAATACGCCATTGAAATTAATATCGATGACTTTTTTCCAGCCATCTAGACTATACTCTCCAGTTAGGGCAGTCTCTCCCCCAATACCCGCGTTATTACAGGCAATATCGAGCCGACCAAATGTTTTGACTGCAAAAGCTACCAACGCCTCATTGTCAGTCGGAGATGAGCTATCTGCTTTAAAGAACGCGGCCTCTCCTCCCAGAGATTCAATTTGTTTTACTGTTTCTTGGCCCGCTTGCTCATTGATATCTGAGACAACGACCTTTGCTCCTTCTTTACCATAAGCCAGTGCAACAGCCTGGCCGATCCCCGAACCAGCTCCTGTTACCAAAGCTACTTTATCTGCTAAAATTTTCATATGTTATAAATTTTATGATAAATACAATTTACTAAAAGCAACGCGGAATAAAGCAGAAGCGGACATTTACTTCATTTAAATCGAAACTAAAATGACATTTCTAGACGGGTTAGTTCTGTAGCTGCGGATATTTTTTATATAATCTATCCAAAAACAAACGCCCCATCAATTGGAGCTTGGCTTGCGTTTCAAACATACCTGAACCTGGAGAAATAATACCATGCGGCATACGCTGAACAGTGCCATAATACATGATATCGAGCCCATTTCCATTGAGGTCAAGATGCATTTTCTTAGGTTTCAAGCCCATAACGGAGCCCATACGCGTTACCTTTTCAGCATTTGTAATCTGCGCAGTCCGTGCATTGAGCAAGGTTTCATGATCGAAAACCAAATGGTCTCTCACCTCCCCCTCATCAAAAAATACGTAATGCAATTCGTTGTTGCTAAGCACCAGATAAGAAGCGTTATCCCGTTCATTGTAACGAGCCTTTACTCCTACAGCCGCCCAAGCAACAGTCTTCGCTGCTGTCGCCGCAGCCGAAGCAACTTTATCCCCAACCGTTGCAATATACGCGCATTGCGTAAAGGCGTCGATTGGAGCGCCGTTCAATTGTTTTCTTAATTCGCTAAATTCATCATTTAACAATTCATCTTTTACACCTGGGGCTAGGCCAATCCCGGATTCACCTTCATATTTTTTGGCCGTTTCCTTTTGCTTTTTCATCATCATAAGAGAAAAAAACACGCAAGCCACAACGATAACAGCAAAAATGCCGATGTACAACATCATAAAATAAAATTTAAAATGGGTTTATAATTCAATAAAAATCCAAAAAAGGAACAACCTAGTTAGTTTTCCTTTTTTTTAATACAATCGGCTACAAAAATTTTGCCAGACTAAAGAATTTTATCCGGGTAGTGAATATTATTTAATGCGGTTTGGTGCATATCCACCCAAATAGCGCTGTTTGACTGCTGTATAAGCCAATTTGGAGAACTTCGCATGTCGGCATCGGCATCATTATTATAAACGGCTGGAAAATCAGACTCTTTGGTTCGAAGCAAAACGACGATCGTACCTGCCATAAGCAAAGGAATATCACCCAACACGAGATTATAAAAACCATCTTCAAGCAATCCTGGGCTAAAACGCTGTAAGCTGTCGTAACTACGCTCCAATTTGCCAATCAATTTTTCCAGTTCGTGTGGGTAGTGAACCTCAGCATATGACTCAAACAGCCTCGACCCTTTGTCGTAGGCGCCAGATTTCATCAGGTTGAGCGCTTCATTTCTATACACCTGCAACCAACGATCTGACCCGAGATCATGATATTCCGCTGCCGCATCTTTACCATCCCGTTTCAGGGCCCAAAGTTTAAGCTGCTCAAGCCGCTCGGTGGTTTCCATTTCATTTTTTCCCATAAGACTACCGCTCCCGTTCCCTAAGCTCTAATTGTAATAGAATATCGCGCTTTTTACCTTCAATCAAAGATAAATTGCCAGCAACAAAAACGCCTTTCTGTCCTGAATTTTTGCTGATACCATATACAGTCGATTCATCATCAGGATCTGACGCCCCTTCGTAGCGAAATAAGTAGTCAATTTTATACTCATCAGCATGAGCCAACAAATCGTCAAATTCGATATTATAGTCTATTGTGTAACCTAAGTTGTTTAACTTTTCCAAGGCAACACTTGCAGAGGAGTATCCATGCATTCTTTCCATAGTTGATTGTTCTAAATCCGATCTAAATTCTAATTTTTATAATTTATTATAAAACGATTGACAAAAGGGTTTTGTTTTCCGCAAATTGAAATAGTTTATTCAAAATCATATGTCTACTTTTGTGCTACCAAACACGATGAAATATGGCAAATCTAGCAGCACCAGCTTATCAGCATACACCTCAATTGGCATTTCAACGATTACTCGATGTCTTATATACCTTACGGATTGAATGTCCTTGGGATAAGAAACAGACCATGGAAACCCTTCGCCATTTGACGATGGAGGAAATGTATGAATTGACCGATGCCATTTTGGAAAAAGATTATCCCGAAATAAAAAAAGAACTTGGTGACGTCTTGATGCACCTTGTATTCTATGCGCGCATTGCCGAAGAAGAGGGACAGTTCAATATCGTAGACGTACTTAATGCAATCTGTGATAAATTGATTACGCGGCATCCCCACATCTACGGTAACACTAATGCCGATACAGAAGATCAAGTCAAATCCAATTGGGAAACAATCAAGCTCAAAGAAGGCAACACATCTGTTCTTTCTGGCGTCCCGAAAGGTTTGCCCGCATTGGTGAAGGCGTATCGTATTCAAGATAAAGTGCGCGGTGTCGGCTTTGACTGGGAAGATAAGAAACAAGTATGGGAAAAAGTAGAGGAAGAACTGGCCGAATTTAAAGCTGAATTTAATCTAGAGACAGCACTTCCAATGGATCAGGAAAAAGCGGAAGGCGAATTTGGCGACCTCTTATTCTCCTTGATAAATTATGCACGGCATATGGGTATAAACCCCGAAAATGCGCTTGAACGTACCAACAAAAAATTCATTGCACGCTTCACCTATCTGGAACAAAAAGCAGCCGAAAATAAGCAGCAACTGCAGGAAATGAGTTTAGCAGAAATGGACATTTATTGGAATGAAGCTAAAAAATTGAAAAAATAAAGCAATTCCTATAAAAGGCGGGCAGCGACCGAATTTAATTCGACTTTGTCAAATTTATGCGTAAATTCGCAGCAATATGGAAACAGTTGTTAGCGGTATCAGAAGTACCGGAAAATTACATTTAGGAAATTATTACGGCGCATTGAGCAATTTTGTGAAAATGCAAAACGAATATAATTGCTTTTTTTTCATTGCGGATTTACATTCACTAACGACCCACCCCACTCCTCATGGGCTTCAGGGAACGGTTCGCCAAGTTATTGTTGAATATTTAGCAGCAGGAATAGACCCTGAAAAATCGACTATTTACGTTCAATCTGATGTTCCAGAAGTCGCGGAACTCTATCTATACATGAATATGAACGCCTATCTCGGCGAGCTTGAACGCGCTACAGCTTTTAAAGATAAAGTTAGAAGCAATCCCGACAATGTTAACGCAGGTTTGTTGACCTACCCCGTCTTGATGGCCTGTGATATATTGATTCACCATGGCACAAAAGTTCCGGTAGGAAAAGATCAGGAACAACATTTGGAGATGACGCGGACTTTTGGTAACCGCTTCAATCGCTTATATAATGTAGATTATTTTAAAGAGGCATTTGCGTTCTCCTATTCTGACAAATTGGTGAAAGTTCCTGGACTTGCAGGCCAAGGAAAAATGGGTAAATCTAACGGTGAAGCTGATTGTATTTATCTATCGGATAGTGAAACCGTAATTCGTAAAAAGGTGATGCGCGCAGTATCGGATTCAGGCCCGACGGAGATGAACCAGCCTAAACCTGAAGCTATCCAAAATCTTTTTGACTTAATGAAGGTCGTATCTACTGCAGACACATTACAGCATTTTGATGAACTCTATAACAAATGTGAAATTCGTTATGGTGATTTCAAAAAGCAATTGGCCGAAGATATGGTCCTTGCCACCAACGATGTACGCTCCCGTATTGAAGAAATATCAAACGATGATGCATACATTGCTAAAGTTGCAAAAATGGGCGCTGAAAAAGCAAGCGAGTCCGCACGCAAGACCCTGAAAGAAGTTCGTGAGATTATTGGTATTAGAAGATTTTATTAAGCTAGAAATAATATGCACATAGCTATCGTTGGAAATATAGGTGCCGGCAAAACAACATTAACCGAAATGTTGGCCAGTCACTTTAAATTTGAACCTCAGTTTGAAGCTGTAGACAACAACCCTTATCTGGAAGATTTTTATTCGGACATGAAACGCTGGGCTTTCAATCTTCAGATTTTTTTCCTCAACAGTCGCTTTAGACATATTGTAAAATTGCAGGAAACCGGCATTGATATGATTCAGGACCGTACCATTTATGAAGATGCTTATATCTTTGCCGAAAACTTGTATGATATGGGCTTAATGAGCGCACGTGATTTTGAAAACTATAGTAATATTTTTCAAAGCATCATCCACTATATCAAACCGCCGGATTTATTGATATACCTCAAAGCCTCTGTCCCTACCCTGGTGAATAATATCCAAAAAAGGGGCCGTGATTATGAGTCTGCAATTCGTTTGGATTATTTGTCAAAGCTAAACGATAAATACGATAAATGGATCAATAATTACAAAGACGGTAAGGTCATGATTCTCGACAAAGACAATCTGGATTTTACCACAAACCCAGAGGACCTCGGAAATATCATTCAAAAGATCGAAGCCGAATTATTTGGATTGTTCGAATAACTGCGATATCAAAAAGCCTGTAAGTCAATTGATTTTACAGGCTTTTTAATAAACGCGCATTTCCTCAGCCAATGATAAAAAATAAAAAATGAAATTTTTAGGTATTATTCCTGCCCGATATGCATCGAGTAGATTCCCTGGAAAACCGCTAATCGACATCGAAGGAAAAACGATGATCCAGCGTGTCTACGAACAGGTCAAAAAATCAACAAAATTAAACGAGGTTGTTGTTGCTACTGACGACCAACGCATCGCACAGACTGTACGCTCTTTTGGTGGCGAAGTCGTCATGACCGCAGCGCATCACCAATCGGGAACAGATCGTTGCGCCGAAGTCATAACAAATATAGGAGGCTATGATGTTGCCATCAATATACAGGGTGACGAACCCTTTATCGACCCCGCACAAATTGATCTTTTAGCAAGTTGTTTTGAAGATACCACTACGCAGATTGCGACCTTGGTCAAGGAAATTACAGCAGAAGAGGAACTATTTAATGTAAACATACCCAAAGTTGTCCGAAACACCAAAGGAGAAGCCATCTACTTCAGTCGGCAGACCATTCCTTTTTTAAGAGCTGTGGAAAAAGACCAATGGCTACACAAGCAAACATTCTATAAACATATCGGAATATATGCCTACCAGGTAGATACATTAAAAGCCCTGACACAACTTCCTATTTCTATGCTAGAAGAAGCAGAAGCATTGGAACAGCTGCGCTGGTTAGAAAATGGTTACGCCATTCAAACGGCAATTACAACGCATGAAACTGTCGCTGTGGATACAAAAGAAGACCTCGCTAAAATATTAAGACTATTTTTCAATAAATAGTAAAGCTTACCGGTGTTCGGTATAGTATAACGACCGGACACCTTCCAATAGAAGCTGCTTATCCGAATCACTGAATTTGATCATCTGCTCTTTTGCTCTGATCAATTCATCCAATTGCAATTTGGTACTCACACCAACAAGTGCTGTTGCTACTGCTACATTAGAAAGCACATAAGAAAGAGCAACAATCATATTGTCTTTTCCGATACGTTTGGAAAGATTTGCCAAGTTTCTCACGATATGGGCCACCTCTCCCGAACTATACTGCAAGAAAGGTTCAATAGGTTTGTTAATGAGAACACCTTTGGCTAATACGCCGCGTACGACGATACTTACCCCCCGTTCTTCCAATAAGCTACTGATTTCTTCTTCAGGTCTTCTATCCAATAAGCTGTATTGCATCATAACTGAGGCCATATCAGATTTGGATAAAAATGCCTTAATAACATTTGGGCGAATTGATGAAAGACCATAAGCACGGATTTTCCCTTGTTTCTTCAACAACTCAAACGCTTCAACAATCTCCTCTATCGGATCTTCTATCGTACCACCATGTAACTGATAGAGGTCGATGTAGTCCGTTTTTAAACGTGACAAGGAACCTTCCACAGCCTTGATAATATAGTCCTTTGAAGCCTTCCAATCCCAACCTGATCCATCTGCACGCCAAAGGTTACCAACTTTCGACGCCAACACAATATGTTTGCGAAAGCTTTGCACACTTTCCCCAACGATCATCTCATTTAGACCCTTATCGTAGAGATCAGCCGTATCGAAGAAAGTGATCCCTTTCTCGTAAGCTTTTTGGATAATATCTTTCGATTGTTTGGACTGATTGCTTTTTAGCGACATACAGCCCAAACCTATTTTCGAAACGATTAAGCTTGTATTACCTAATTTACGTTGTTCCATCTGCACCAATATCAAGCAATTCTACCTCAAACACCAATGTGCTGTTTGCCGGAATTTCACCTGTTGCCCGTTCGCCATACGCTAATCTGCTTGGTATAAAAAATTTATACTTTGCCCCCTTGGACATTAACGGGATTCCAATCTGCCAACCTTTGATCACCTGACCCAAGGATAGTTTCAACGGCTCCTTACGGTCATATGAGCTATCAAATTGCTTTCCATTCAATAAGGTACCTTTATAATGCACTGTTACCTCATCGTCACTTTTTGGTTTTGGCCCTTCGGTTTGACTTAGAACAAGATATTGAATCCCCTCAGCTGTAGATTTCATCCCAGCAACCTTTGCATTTTCGGCAAAAAATTTATCTTCTTCAGCACGGCTAGCAGCCTCTTTTTTAGCACGAACGTCCATGATCGCCTGTTGGATAACAGCTCTTCCTTGCCCCTCTTCCAATAGAGACTTCTCTCCTTTCAGAACATCCGAAATTGCTTTTGCAATGACATCTGACTTCAAATAATCGATCTCAATAGACTTTAGGGAATTTCCGATATCGGCACCAAATGCATAAGACACAGAATCGGCCTTCGTTTTCAGTTGATTTGTTGCACTTGGTTTAGTTGCGACGACCTTCTTCTTTGCCGTCGTGTTCGTTTTTTTTTGTTGAGCAAATCCTGTGACCGTCGTCAAGGATAATAGGGCTAATGCGATATACTTCATGTGTGTTTAACGGTGCTTCTGCACGATTTCATTTATAATTTCTTGCGTGATATTAGGGTAATCAACGTCAACCCTAGATTTACTGTTGAGCCAGGCTTCTATCGCCAGCATGTTCTTCTGTTTTAAACTCGAAATTACAGGCACTCCCATCTCTTCCAATGACGCTGCATTCAAATGCTGCTCATACTGGTTTTTCATTGGGATAACTAACAGTTTCTTTTTCAAATATAACGCTTCTGCCGGTGTTTCAAAACCCGCCCCACATAAAACTCCAGAAGAAGATGCCATACTATCAATAAAAGATTGGTTATTGATCGGCCTTATCGTTACATTTTTCATGTCAAATGCCTTTGAATTATGTTTACTAAAGACATCCCATTTCACGTCCGGAAACTTCATCAAATGCTTTAAAAGATGCGCATCGTCATATGCGGGGAGGTAAACAGTGTAATGTCCCTGATCGGTGACATTTAATTCACGAACAGCATTACGGATAACCGGTGGATAAATGTTCTTGCCGTACCGCTTGAAATGGAAACCATAGGAATGGGTAGACGGGGCATAATTTTTCATGATAAATTTGCCCAACATGTCACTATCTTCTGGCTTGGGGCTCGAGGGGTCTAAAGCAGCGATCTGATGGCTCAGCCCAATGCATTCTAGATCTTTTGAATGACAAGCCCAAGCAGAGATCGGTTCAAAATCATTGATCACCAAATCATAGTTTTCGATGGGCAAGCTCTTAATTTCATTCGTAAATTTGCGGATCGTCGAACTCATAAAAGTTTTCCACAGGTCTACCCCGCCGGATTTACCGAAGATAAAACTCAGCCCATGATAACGGTATTTCACTTCAAAAGGTAATGATAGATCCGCTTGAATTCCACTAACCAAAACATCAACTTCCCCTAACTCCCTCAGACAGGGGACAATATCCATTGCACGGCTCAGATGTCCGTTTCCTGTCCCTTGTACGGCATACAATATCTTCATAACGACTGCATTTTGTGTCGGCAAATTAATCAATTTTAACGAGTATCAATATTATTTTATTGTTTAGTTATGTTAAGAAAATATAAATTAACATCAATAAAAAATACAGTTAATCCATTTTTAATTTTCCTTTATGTATATTTAATATCAACAATTAATTAATAGCCAGTTTGATACCCCATGAAGTCTCTATTTTATCAGATGCTTTGCATAATCGCCATGCTAATTTTAACATCGTGGGGATTTTTTGCGCATAAAAAAATTAATCATTATGCCGTTTTCTCCCTACCAGCAAAGTTGGCAAAATTTTATAAATCCAATATCGACCTTATTACCGAAAAAGCGGTCGATCCAGACAAACGTTGCTTCACAGATAGCGCTGAAGGCCCGAGACATTTTATCGATATGGAGGACTATCTTAAGGAAAGTACAATTGACACCATACCCCTACATTGGTCACAAGCCAAAGAAAGATTTCAAGAAAGTCAATTGTTAAAAAATGGTATAGTACCCTGGCAAATCAACCTTACCTATCAAAAGCTTGTTAAGGCCTTTCAAGCAAAAGATTATAAACGAATCATCAAACACTCAGCAGAACTGGGCCATTATATTGCAGACGCCCATGTTCCATTGCATACGACTAAAAATTACAATGGACAGCTCACCAATCAACTAGGCATACATGCATTCTGGGAAAGCCGCTTACCGGAAATGTTTTCCGAAAAATACAACCTTCGCGTCGGAAAAGCGAGCTATATCAAAGATCCTCTACAAGAGGCCTGGGTTATTGTTTACGAAAGTAATCGCCTTGTGGATTCTGTCTTAACGATTGAAGCTGGTCTCGATCGTCAATTTAAGGCATCTCAAAAAAAATCATTTATTGAACGAAACAATCAATTGGTATGGACCTACTCTGATAATTATGCCAGAGCCTATCATGAAGCCATGAACGGTATGGTAGAAAGGAGAATGCAAAAAACCATCTTACGTGTTGCCTCCTATTGGTATTCCGCCTGGCTCGAATCTGGCCAACCCGATTTGACCAACATCGAAAAAATAAAAAGCACCAACAAGCAAGATCACATCGATATAACAGGGAAAAAGCGTATCGGTAGAGAAGAATGGATGTAAAAAGGCTATAAAACATCATCCGGACTACCAGTATTATTCACACCGGACTATTTGTTTTTTAATCTGCTAAGCTACTTTTGCAGCGTAAAATCTAGGAAAGCATGTTGAATAAGAATATTACGTTAACAAAACTTGCATTAGTACTGAGTATTGGAGCTGCGACTGCGCAGATTAAAGACACAACCGCTTTGGGTGAAGTCATCATTAATCAAAATCGCTTACAGATCCCTTTTTCAAAACAAAGCAAGAACATCCAAATATTGACGCAGGAAGATATACAGAGACTACCAAATCGATCAATCAACGAATTGCTTAGCAATATCCCAGGAGTTGATATTCGCCAACGTGGACCATTCGGTTCGCAGGCAGATATAAGTATCGACGGAGGCTCTTTTGAACAGACAGCGATCCTACTCAATGGTGTTAAAATCACCGATCCACAGAGTGCCCATCACAATATGAACCTTCCGGTTCCGCTGGAGGCCATCGAACGTATCGAAATCATTCGAGGACCAGCATCCAGAATTTTCGGCATTAATGCGCTAACCGGCGCTATTAACATCGTAACAAAAAAAATTGAATCAAATCAAATTAGTGCCCAGGTGTATAGTGGTTCTTCATTCAAAGATAATGAGCAGACAAGTGCAGGCAAGTATTATGGTAAAGGTGTTCAGCTTGGCTCACAGTTCTTAACCAAACAAACAAGCCACGGTTTATATTTTGGCCACGAAGATTCGAATGGACAACGCTATAATACAGCCTCTAATAACAATAAACTCTATTATGACGGGACATATCAACCGAATACAGCCAATATGATAAAAGCCAATGTTGGCTATATCAACAATCAATTTGGAGCCAATGGTTACTATGCTGCACCGAATGACAAGGAAGCGTATGAACAGGTTAAGACAGCTTTCGCTTCCCTGCAGTCCAAGCATCAATTAACACAGGCATTTTCCATCAGTCCACGCCTCAGTAATCGCTACAACGAAGATGAATATTGGTATTTAGGCAGAGAAACAACCAAAGGTAGGTCCAAACATTACAGCAACGTCTTTGGAGCTGAAATCAATGCTACATTGGAGCATAGTTATGGTACATTTGGCTTAGGACTGGAAAGTCGATTTGAACGTATCAATAGCACCAGTATTGGCGACCATAACCGGGAGAATTACGGCGGCTACCTGGAATTCAAAACAGAGGCGATCGAAAAACTGATGATCAACTCGGGTGCCTACATCAATTATAACTCAAAATTTGGCTGGCAGGTATTCCCGGGTCTAGATTTGGGCTATAATATTACCGAACATTGGAAGATTGTAGTCAACGCAGGTTCTAGCCAACGCATCCCTTCCTTTACGGATCTTTACACCAATCAGACAGCCAACGTCGGAAACCCCACACTGAGCTCTGAAAATGCCTATCAGATAGAAAGTGGTATAAAATACTTATCCAATCGAGTTATTGCGCAAGTGGGCTATTTCCATCGAAGGATAAGCGATTTCATCGACTGGCAAAAAGAGGATGCCACTACAGGAAGCGGAACGGTCATTCCGTGGAAACCAATAAATATTGGAAAAAATAAAATTGATGGATTCAATGCTTCATTCCGATATAATATCAATGATCCCAGCGCAACGACACGATACTTTACTACGCTAAGTTATAATTATCTCAACCCAAGCATAACACTAGCAGATGGGATACTATCCAAATATGCTATTGAAAGCTTAAGGCATCAAGTTATTGCCAACTTTACCATAAACCACAAGAACTGGATGTTCACTTCTGCAAACCGCTTTAATGAGCGTATCAGTTACAAATCTTATTTCATCGCTGACGTAAGAGGATCGTACCAACTCCAAGACTTAAACATCTTTGTGGATGTTCAGAATATATTTGACAAGAGCTATATAGAAGCTGCCGCCGTTCCAATGCCCGGTCGTTGGTTTAGTATCGGCGCAAAATATAAACTGAACTATTAAACCCGATTAAATGGCAAAATCGGTTCTCTTCCCATTCGCCATCAATTATAAAAAAGTCCCAAATGGAATGACCATTTGGGACTTTTCATTGTGTTATTGCCACATAGAAGCATGTACCATGCCCTATTTAAGAAAACGCCAACTATAAAACAAGTTACTTTTTCTTGGGAAGAACAGATAAAATTCCTCCAATTAAATGTTTTTGGAACTCAGGTTCGTTATAGGACTCATCGGTATGTCCAAGCCCGGTATAGAAGACTTTCCCTCCATCGTAGCTCTGGGTCCAGGAGATTGGATGTTGATCCCCCATTTTTCCTCCTTGGTAGCTTTTTTCATCCAAATTCATCAACACATGCAATCCGTCCTTCACATCCTTGAAATTATACCATTCATCTTTGTGCCACCAGATCGGATCGAGGTGCTTGGTGGCCGGATGTTTTCTGTCCAGCACATCAATTTTGGCTTTTTGTACAGCAGGATGAGACGCAAAATACGCCCCTACAAGGCCGTTATACCATGGCCAATCAAACTCAGTATCCGTCGCTGCATGGATACCCACAAACCCTTTTCCCGATTGGATATACCGCACAAAAGCTTCCTGTTGCGCATTATCGAGAATATCGCCGGTTGTGCTCAGAAAGATAACGGCGTCATATTTGTTCAATCCCTGATCGGTAAACAGAGCTGCATCCTCCGAATGATCAGATTTTATCTTTTCTTTATCAAGCAATTGCTTAAGTACCTCTGCGCCCTTTTCGATGCTTCCGTGTCTAAACCCTTTTGTCTTGCTAAAGATCAATACTTGCCTTTGTGCCTGAACAGCAGCTGATATCCCCAACAGGAGAAACAGAAAAATGAAGATTCTATTCATGATATAAATGGTTATTATGATGATTAAAGTTTAGGTTTACTATTTTACGAAACGAAATCGCGATAAAAATAGCTGTGAAGAAAAGCCGTGCATTCTCCCGATACACGGCTTTTCTGTTTTATTATGGTGTGATTAGCTCACGGTAAAAATCAAGGCTTTCAATAATATCTTCCTCAGAAACGTAGATATCATATTGACAACTGCCAATTTGGTCAAGCAATGCAAAACCGATCTGATTGGACAAGTTTTTCTTATCATTTCGCATCAAATCCAACAAGGCTGTATCAATGGATGAATCAAATGTATAATCTTTAAAGTATTTTCTGAAGGTTTGGATCAAATCGTTTAATTCATCCAAAGGCAGACCATTCAATTTATGCGATAGATACCCCTCACAAATCATTCCCGCTGCAATAGCTTCTCCATGTAATAAAGGTGAAGCATCGTTCAACAAAGAGTATCCCTCAATAGCATGACCAATTGTATGACCAAAGTTTAATATTTTACGTAGTCCTTTTTCTTTCGGATCCTCAAGGATAACACGGTTTTTGATCGAAACAGAATGCTTGACCAAAGAATTGTCGATTTGATCGATCTCTAATGTTTTCACTCGCTCATAGTAAGCCCGATCGAAGATCAGTCCATGTTTAATTACTTCAGCAAAACCTGAGATTAACTGACGCTGATCTAGGGTTTTCAAAAACTGGCTTGAAATAAATACTGCTTGAGGTTGTGCAAAAGTTCCAATAATATTTTTCACACTGCCCATATCAATGCCGGTCTTACCTCCTACCGATGCATCTACCTGGGAAAGTAAAGTCGTCGGAATTTGAATAAAATCCATCCCTCTTTTGAAAGTTGACGCTGCAAATCCCCCCATATCGGTGACTACCCCACCACCCAGGTTGATCATCAACGAATGCCTATCCGCTCCGAAATCGAGCATATTATGCCATACGCCAATACAGAAATCAATATTTTTATTTTCCTCGCCAGGATCTACTTCTATCACGTCATAATTCGCCAAATTGGGTAAGGCCTGCTGAAATAAGGGTAAACAATTATCCAAGGTGTTGGTATCCACCAAGACGATGATCTTTGAGTAACTGCGCTCAGCTAAAAACGCCTCCAAAGAGGCCAACGTATCATCAAAATATACCTGATAGCCCAAACTTTCTATGACTTCCATTCTACGATTCTTTAAGGTTTAAGTTTTCTATTTACCAATATTGTTTAATATTACACCAATTTTATTTGCATCCCATCAAATTCAACAACATCTCCTGGTCGCAATTTGAGCCTTTTCCGGTAATCGACCTGCCCATTATACTTTACATACCCTTCCGCTACAACCCATTGAGCCATAGCACCATGCTCCACCCAATTTAAAGCTTTAAGTAACTGTATGAGCTGGATATATTCGCCCTCGATTTTAAATTCTTGCATTTCACAAAAATAGTGGTTTCACTGAGGAATACAACAATTATCATCGTTTTAATGCTTAGTAAATTGCTACATTTGCCTTATTGCAAATAAAGATTATGATTGAGAATTCTGAGCCCAAGACATTATCCTTTGATAATACAGAGATTGCTTTTAAAAGTAAAAGCGATAAGGATTTGGAAAGAGCGTATTGGTTATTCAAAATAATAGCGAATAACTTCTTGACAAAAGTAGGTCCATCCATGACCAACTTTGCACTGAACATCGGATTACCTATCCAGGGTATCATCCGTAAAACAATCTTCAAGCATTTTTGTGGCGGAGAGACCATCGAAGGTTGCGAAAATGCGATTAACGAATTGGGAGAGAATGGTGTAGGAACAATATTGGATTATTCCGTTGAAGGAGAAGAAACTGAAAGTGCATTTGACGCTTGCTGCAACGAGGTATTGCGCACCGTAGTCGCGGCCAGTAAAAACAAATACATTCCATTTTCAGTATTTAAACCAACTGGATTAGGCCGATTTGAACTGTTTGAAAAAGTCAATGCAAAGGAAGCCTTGACAGAAAGTGAACAGGCAGAATACCAACGTATGTTGGATCGTACCGATCGCATCTGTAAAGCTTGTCATGCAGCTGGTGTAAAAGTTTTAGTAGATGCTGAACATTCATGGATCCAAGATGCAATTGACGATATCGCTCGTGAAATGATGGAAAAATACAATATGGAAAAACCAATTGTATATAATACTTATCAATTGTACCGTAGTGATAAGTTGGCATCTTTGAAAGCCGACTTTGAATACGCAAAAGTTAGAGGCTTTCACATGGGTGCTAAGATCGTTCGTGGTGCCTACATGGAGATCGAACGTGCTCGTGCTGCACAAAAAGGTTATTCCGATCCCATCCAGCCAAATAAAGAAGCTTCCGATAGAGATTATAATGAAGCTATTGAATTTATCTTGGACCACCTGGACAACTTTGGGCTAATGGCGGGTACACACAATGAGGACAGTAGCATGTTATTGGCGAAGGAAATTGACAGACGTGGTATCGATAGATCCACCGATCGCATCTTCTTTGCGCAATTATTGGGTATGTCTGACAACCTGAGCTTTAACTTAGCGGCACATGGCTATAATGTTGCTAAATACATGCCTTATGGACCGGTTAAAGCGGTGATGCCATACCTTTTCCGTAGAGCACAGGAAAATACTTCAGTCGCAGGAGCGACAGGTCGGGAGCTCGGGCTTTTGATCAAAGAAAAACAAAGAAGAAAAGCTAGTCGATAACGACTAGCTTTTTTTATAATTGGCGGGCATCAAGTCCATCTACTCAAGGAACTATGCTCAAATGGTCTCCAAGAAACACCCTACTTTTGAAAAGCACAAAAGCACTTTACCTATCACTCGACTCCCCTTCATCCTTTTGAAACAAGCTAATTACAAAATCATTCCATATTCTTGAAACTATTATTTATGTTTGCAAACTTTTCCCTTAAAACAAAGTTCATACTGGAAGGGTGCTCCCCCGGAGCTTAAAAGAATACGATTTGAAATGGAAGAAAAACTTAGATTATTTGATCTTGCACGTCAACAGATGGGCAAATACCCCGATCTTGATATGTTTGCACACAAAGTGGACGGCAAGTGGAATTATATCAAAACAGCAGATTTTCTTGAACAAGTAGACAATCTCTCCAAAGGGCTGATTGAACTTGGCGTGAAACCCAACGAGAAAGTTGGCCTCATTGCCGGCAGCAGTATGGAATGGCATTTGATTGACTTTGCAATCCAGCAAATTGGTGCAGTGGTGGTGGCCATCTATCCAAATATTACGGATACAGACTATCAATATATCTTTAATGACGCCGAAATCAGGGTTTGCATCGTCAGTAACAAAAGCCTGTACGATCGCCTGATGAATCTAACCGACTCAATCTATACATTGAAGTATATTTTTTGTATCGCAGATCAGGAAGGCACACGTAGCTGGAAAGAACTGAATGATATAGGCTCCAATTGCTCCCTAGAAAAACTAGCAGCACTACGTGACCAGGTTAAACCTGAAGATCTCGCTACCCTGATTTACACATCCGGTACAACGGGCAAACCAAAAGGCGTAATGCTGTCACACAATAATATCTTTTCCAATGTATTGGGCGCAGCAGAAATTACCCCTTGTAAAGCTTATGACCGCGGACTGACCTTCCTCCCTCCTTGTCACGCCTACGAGCGTATGGTTTTATATACCTATATGTATCTTGGCTTTACGATCTATATCGCAGAATCTTTTGACAAGATTGGTGATAATCTGAAGGAAGTAAAACCTCATATCATGACCGTTGTCCCACGTATTCTTGAAAAAGTTTATGAGAAAATCATGAAAACAGGTCATGATCTCAGTGGTTTCAAACGCAAAGTATTTGATTGGGCTGTTTCAGTTGCAGAAGAATATGATCCAAATTCTGAGAAAAGAAGTCTATCCTATAATCTCAAACTAAAGCTTGCCAAGAAACTTGTCCTTAACAAATGGTATGAAGCATTAGGTGGCGAATTACTTACCGTTGCCTCTGGATCAGCCTCTCTTCATAGTAAACTAACACGTGCCTTCTTAGCTGCAGGAATTCCATTATATGAGGGTTACGGCATGACCGAAGCCTCCCCACTCATTTCGGTCAATCATTATATCAAAGGAATACGCATAGGTACTGTTGGCCTTCCTGTCCGTTTTGTTGAAATAAAACTTGCTGAAGACGGAGAAATATTAGTAAAAGGCCCTAATGTCATGATGGGATACTATAAGAACAAGGCCGAAACGGATAAAACGATCATTGATGGATGGCTGCATACCGGAGATATAGGAAAGTGGGAAGATGAAAAATTCTTGAAAATCATTGACCGAAAAAAAGAGATGTTCAAAATTTCGGGCGGGAAGTACGTCATACCACAACCTATCGAAACCAAGCTCGTTGAATCTAAATTTATTGAACAGGCAATGGTTATCGGTGACGGGATGAAGTTTGCTTCTGCCTTTATTGTACCAAACTATGCCCATTTGTTGGATTGGGCCAGAACAGATGCTCCTGAACTTGCAACCATGACAAAGGATGATTTTCTGACTGACCCTGCCATTGTAAAAAAAGTCAATCAGGAGGTACGTCGTGCAAACCAACACTTTGGTAACTGGGAGCAGATTAAGAAACCAATTATTTTAACCGATGAATTTACTATTGAAAATGGAGAGTTAACACCAACCTTAAAAATGAAACGGAAGGTCATTCTCGAACATCATCAAGAAGAGTTCAATAACCTCTATCAAATGGAGATGGATTAAGGATCAACTGATCAAAATTTTGACACAGCGCGTTATATTTAAGCGCGTTATATTTATACGAGTAAAATATGAAATTATTAAAGGATAGAATCCATCATGACGGTAAAAGTCTTGCAGGAGGCATACTTAAAGTAGACAACTTCATCAATCACCAGATGGACCCCGTATTGATGAAATCTATTGCGGTGGAATTTGTCCGTCGTTTTGCAGACCTCCCGATCAATAAAATCATTACAATTGAAGCAAGCGGAATAGCCCCAGCGATCATGCTTGGCTACCTTTTGGAATTACCGGTTGTATTTGTGAAAAAAGCAAAACCGACCACCATGGTTGATATGTATGTAAGCCAGGTGCATTCATTTACTAAGAACCGAACCTATGACATCTGTGTCAGCAAAGAGTTTCTTACGCCGAGCGACAATGTTCTTTTTATAGACGATTTTTTGGCCAATGGGAACGCCGCTTTTGGTATGCTCGATCTCGTTAAACAATCGGGGGCTTCAGTTTTGGGCATGGGATTTATTATCGAAAAATCCTTCCAGGAAGGTGGTAAAAGATTAAGAGAATTGTCCGATTTAAGAATTGAATCGTTAGCGCGGATAAAGTCGCTTGAAGTGAATAAAGTCAGTTTCGAAGAAGACTAGCAAAAAGAAAAGCCTCATCTCCCTAAAGATTGAGGCTTTTATATTCAAACAACAAGATAAATTCTTTCTAATCCCAACGGTAGTCGTTGTAAAAATCTTCAGGATGTCTGCTAATTGCAACATCTTTTACAATCCGAATATTGGCTGCTCCCAAGTTGACATTCAACATAAACGAAGGCACGTTTGATGAAAAATTCCAACGGCCATTGCGCATATACACGTAACCTCCTCTGTAAGGGTCATAGAATGTTTTGTAATCTCTAAAGTATACATGGTGTCTACTATCGTAACGATGTGCACTTGCCCAGGCCGGTGCTCCATGACGGTACCCTTTTCGGTATGACTTAGCTACTTCTTTATGATACTTACGGTCTTCTTTTTCGCGTTTTTCTAAATATTTTCGATATTCCTTATCCCTTTTCTCTTCATATTTTCTACGCTCTTTGTCCTGTTTCCACTCACGTTCATGTCCCCGATACTGAGCGGACGATTGTTGTGGAGCCATTAAGACAAGTCCTCCTATTGCCAACGCGAAGTATATCATCTTTCTCATAACAGTATAATTTAAATTTAAAAATTAATTTCACTCCGCCTGTGTTTCATTCTTTTTTACAAGCGTTTCTATGGGTATGACACCAATGTTTGAACAAAGGTTTAATCGGTCAATATGAATTTAATTTGTTCCGCAATATATAGAATCCATTATTCCAATTTAACGTATCTTTGTACCATGTCAAATACGGGATATATCACTGAAGATACCATTGTTGCATTAGCGACATCTTCCGGAACAAATGGAGCTATCGCTGTCATACGCGTTTCAGGTCAGAATGCCATAAAAATTACAAACGAAATATTTAAAGGAAAGAACCTGCTTCAACAAGCATCGCATACTATCCATTTTGGAACCATAAGGGATGGCGAAGAGATTATAGATGAAGTACTTGTTTCTTTATTTGTAGCCCCGAACTCCTACACGAGAGAAAATTCGGTGGAAATATCAACGCACAACTCCAAATATATTATCGAGCGCGTTGTAAATTTACTGATCAAAAAAGGAGCACGTGCTGCTCGTCCAGGAGAATTTACCCTACGTGCATTTCTCAATGGCGGCATGGATTTATCGCAAGCAGAAGCAGTTGCCGATTTAATTGCATCCAATTCTGCAGCTTCGCATCAAGTGGCGATGCAACAAATGCGGGGCGGTTTCTCCAATCAGCTTAAATCCCTTCGTGAAGATCTCATTCACTTTGCATCACTAATTGAATTAGAGCTTGATTTTTCGGAAGAAGATGTGGAATTTGCGAACAGGGATCAGCTAAAAAATCTAATCAACAAAATACAGGTCATTGTTCAAAAATTAATACAATCTTTTGAACAAGGTAACGTCCTTAAAAATGGTGTTCCTGTTGTCATTGCCGGGAAACCGAATGTTGGAAAATCAACCCTATTGAATGCTTTCTTAAATGAAGAACGTGCCATTGTTTCCGATATTGCAGGGACTACACGTGATACGATTGAAGATGAAATTAATATTCATGGCGTCACATTCCGATTTATTGACACTGCAGGTATACGTGAGACGGCAGATGTTATTGAAGCAAAAGGAGTTGAGCGTACCCGTGAAAAGATGAAACAGGCACGATTGATCATTTATCTTTTCGATCCTACACAGGACAAAGTTGAAGAAGTACAAGCTCAATTACCAGAAATCGAGCGACTACAAATTCCATTTGTCACCATTATCAATAAATCAGATTTGCTTTCTGAGGCGCAAAAAGACGTTTACAATGTCCTTAATCCGCTCTACATTTCAGCAAAAGAGCAAATTGGCGTCGAGGAATTGAAAGACGAATTGATCAATCGTGTACAATTAGGAAATTTGAATACAGATGATGTTATGGTCACCAACATCCGTCACGTGGAAGCGCTACAAAAAACAGCAGATTCACTGGAACGCGTAATATATGGTATTAACAATCCGGTCACTTCTGATTTCCTAGCAATGGATATCCGCCAAGCGCTATATCATCTTGGTGAAATCACGGGAAGTGTTTCGACAGACGATTTATTGGATAATATCTTCTCGAAATTCTGCATTGGCAAGTAAATCATAGCCTTAATGATCGCGTTATACAACAAAGAGCAAGGTCCGACCATGGTCGGACCTTGCTCTTATTAGTGAAAAAAAACATACAAATCCAGAGCAGAGCAGAGCCAAGAACTAATTGGCTTCAAGTTGAATATCACCCGAAATTAGTCCTTCGCTTTTTGCCCTTACCTGTATTTTGCCTTTGTTTTTGCTCGTGACAATCGCCAAGGCTTTACCATGAAAAGCATTGCGGGAAGCAGATTGGAAGCTCGTCAGATCCGTCGTATTGCCATTGTCTGTCGCCAAAATTTTTGCACCATCTCCCTCCACTTCAAATTCGATTTTATCGTCTGCATAAGGAACGATCGTGCCAAACTCGTCCACGATATAAGCATGTACAAAGGAAAGTTCTTTCTTTGCCGAATTGAAAGTCACATTTTCTGCAAACAATTGTATACGATGCGCTTTCGCTGCGGTACGGATCGTTTTACTTAGCAGTTTCTTGCCACCTTGAAACGATATTACTTCAATCTCCCCTGGTTTGAATTCAACAGCTTTAAATACAAGGTCGTACCGATCTGGGTCTTTGGACTGCTCCCTTATCCTTTTACCGTTCAGATAAAGCTCCACCCGGTCAGCCTGATTAAAATATACCACGATATCTACCCGATCACCTTGCTTCCAATTCCAATGAGGTAATACATGTAAGACCGGCTTTTCTGTCCAGACGCTTTGATACAGATAGTAGACATCTTTCGGAAATCCAGCTAGATCCACAATACCAAAGTACGAACTTCGTGCCGGCCAGGTGTAGGGTGTTGGTTCGCCGAGATAATCAAATCCTGTCCATACATACATGCCCGCAATATGGTCGTACTTTTCCATCAACCTCAAGCTTGTCTGATGATTTGATCCCCAAGGTGTAAATACATTGTCGTAAGCCGATATGTTCCTGTCTTTGTTCCCGCCAGAAAAGGGAATATCCCATCGTTCTGGCCACATGCGACTAGAATCATATGGCACCAAATCATACGTTCCGCGGCTTTCCAATGCCGAAGTACTTTCCGTTACGATAAACTTCTTTTCAGGATGATCTTGTGGGAAGCTTGCCCATTTCTTATGGTTATAGTTATAGCCAATCAAATCTACCGCCGAACTCATCAGCACCGGATTGGCTTTGGAGAGTTCATTATTGGCAATGGTGGTCGGACGTGTGCCATCCAGACTATCGACGATTGCTGCCAGCGCAATCGGAATCGCTGCACCATCAGCTTTGGAATGCCATTGCTCCTGCGCTTCATTGCCCAAGCACCATATAAACAACGACGGATGATTCCGGTCCCTTTTGATATGGTCAACAAAGTCCCGCTTGTACCATTCGTCCCAATATAAATGATAGTCATAGGGATTTTTGCGCCCTTTCCAGACATCGAAGGTTTCACTCATCACAACAAAACCCAAGCTATCGCAGAGATCCAAAAACGCTGGCGCCGCAGGATTGTGTGATGTCCGTATTCCATTCACCCCCATTTCTTTCATGATGCGAAGCTGACGTAATGCTGCAGATCGGTTGAATGCCATGCCCAAAGCGCCGAGATCACTATGTAAACAGACCCCACGGATTTTAAGCGGCCTCCCATTGAGCATAAAGCCCTGTTGCTGATCGAAGCTAAAATTACGTAAGCCAAATTTCGTAAGCTGTTCATCTACAACCTGACCATCAACAATAAGTTTAATCTTTGCTGTATATTGATAGGGATTTTCGATACCCCATAAGATGGGATTTATGAGGACTATCTGCTGATCGAGGGGATGCAGACCTGCCTTGAGGGCGTTCAACGTAGTACGTTTACTCGCTAGAACAGCACCTTGAGCCGAAAGAACCTCTGTCAGTAGCGTAATCTTTTTTGATTCCTCAGGGTTATGCTCAATTTCCAGGGAGAGATCCACGACAGCACGTTTCTCACTGAGCTGCCCCAGCTCTTATGAAGGTACTGTTCGTTCCTATGCTGACTGGATTCCGGCTGATTAATTTGACATCCCGATAGATCCCCGACCCCGAATAGAAACGCGAATTGGGCTGATTCTTATTGTTTACTTTTACTGAAAGCAGGTTTTCCCTACCATCCCAGTATAAATAAGGGGAAAGCTCATATTCAAATCCGATATAACCATTGGGTCTTTTTCCTAAGAAATGCCCATTGATCCAGACCTCACTGTTTTCGTATACACCTTCGAATGCAATAAATATCCGTTGCCCTTGCTCAGCCCGAGCCAGTTTAAACGTTTTTTGATACCATCCTACGCCACCATCAAGGTAAGCAGCCCCGCTACCTGCGGGACTGCTTTCTCTAAATGGCATTTCGATACTCCAGTCATGTGGTAGATCGAGCTTTCGCCAGCCCTCTCCTTTTCGTCCATTGCTATATTGCTGGCTGCTGTCCCGTTTAAACCACCAGCCCCCATTAAAATCAATAACCTTTCTGGACTGTCCACTTAAAGAACCCGCCGTCGCAAATAACAGGATCAGTATACCTATTATCCGGCTATACCTAGTATCAACTAATTGCTTCAGCATACATTTATGGGGTCTTATTGTTATTCTTGGCATCTTCGGCCAAACTCTCCTTGTAGGTCTTGCTGATAAAATTAAAGGTCAGCATGGCCGCTCCGTCATTCGAAAGCACGGGATCTCGCAATACGGCTAATTGCATGGTATTCTCGGTCAGCGACATAATACGGACATCGCCCCAGTCGACGACGATTCCATCTTGTGGCTTTCCATGTAAAGGCGACGCCCCAGTCATACGGATGGTTTTCTTTTCGGTATCAATGTTAAAAGTCCCCTTCTGGACTTTACCTAGCATGGCATGATTCACTTTGATGTTTGCACCGCCTTTCAGGTCAAAAGTCATACTTCCATAATCGCCTGCAGGCATAAGCCAGCTATTGCCTTTCCAATCGGGTTCCCAGCTCCAGCTATCGCTGTTTAAAGGCGCGGCTGTTTTATTGATGCTTCCCCACCAGTCACCGGTGCCGTAAAAATACATTGGACCTTTAAAGTAGCGAGAAATGCCCTCAGCATCCAGATCGAGGTACCAGGTTTTCTCTTCTCCCGCCCCACCTGTCAATAAGGTCCAAGTCTCGTCACTGATAAACTCGGCATACATCTGATCGATATTGAATGTCACAGGCTCGCCGTAGACGATGCCACCACGCGTCTCGACACCAAATTTGACAGTGTACTCACCAGGAAAAGGCATTCTTAGGGTTACCTTTTTCTCTTGACTCCGCCCCTGTGGATGCTCCCACAATGGGGTGTATTTTGAATCCATCAAGCTGGTTAAATACACAATATTGGGATTATTGGCATCATGTTCAACAGTAAAGGCCTTTCCCTTGTCCAACTGTGCCGATGTGACATCGATGTCTCCCAATATATAATTCTCAGGAGAACAGGCTCCAAAGAGTACCATCGCCGCAAAAAAGCAGATGGCATAGGTGAATATCTTTTTCATGTTTGTCTATTTATAATTCAACTAATAGTGAGTCCTCGTATACTTGTGTTTAGTTCCATCCAGCATTTTGTTTCAGTACACCATTGGATAAGGTAATCTGCTTATTGGGTATTTGCATAAATCCTTTCGTTGTCAAAAAACGCTCTTTAGTCACGATGACCTTCTCGGGTACAGATCCACTTAGCACATCCTCTGTTGTTTCTAGTGTTGCGGCGGCATTATTCAGCCCCTGCCGCAATACATCCCAATAGCGGATACCTTCAAAAGCAAATTCAAATTTTCTTTCTTTCAGAATATTGTTTTTTGAAACTGCTAGCGACACAAAATTGGTCTTATAAGCTCTTTTTCTTACCTCATCAAAGTATTTCTGCGCGTTTGCGGAACCGAGTTCTGCCGCCATAAGCAAGACATCAGCATAGCGGATGACAAAGTAATCCTGGTCTTGGGACAGTTGCATATCCTTATCCCCACCTGTATTGGTGGTCCCATCCGGCAATGCCGTGGGGGCGTATTTTTTTATGGTGTAACCTGTATACTCACGCTGGTCTTTGAGGTCAAATCCAGTGATGTTCTCGCCATCGATATCAATAATTGAGGCGGTTTTGCGCGTATCCGTGTTGTCAAACTCATTGAAAAACTTTTTGCTTACCGTACATGCCCCCCATCCTTGGCCATAGGGCGACCAATTTTTTCCGCGCAAGCCCAGAAAGACGACCCAGCGGTTGCCATCAACATAACCGTTGTAGTTCGATGTATTGTTGAATTTCTGTGCAAATACAACCTCTGCATTTCCCTTGCCGGCATATTTGGAGATATCTAGTGTATTATTGCTTGCATTGGGGATATAACTCGCTGCTGGCCACAGATTTTTGAAATCAGCCACCAACGCAAACTGGCCGCTACCGATAACCTCTTCCAGTCCCGCCAGGGCTTCGGCTTTGGAGACACCGATATCCTCGCCACCATAATAACCTGAATAAAATAGATAAACACGGGCTAATAGCGCTTTTGCTGCAAATGGAGTAGCCCGGCCATCATTGGTTGCCGCAGCTGACTTGGGGTAAGCTGTGGCTGGGATATTGGCAGCCGCAAATTTAAGGTCCGAAACAATCAGTTGATAAATCGCTTTGGGATCCGACTGTGGAATATTCTCATTGGTCGGGCTCGTTAGCAAAGGTATGTTTTCGAATAGACGGACGAGATCAAAGTACATGGTCGCCCGTAGGAACTTCGTTTCCCCTTCAATACGTGCCCGCGCTGTTGTGTTGCCTGAAAAATCAGTGCCATCCAATTTTCCCAAGAGTGTATTGCAGCGAAAAATTCCCGCATAGTAATCAGACCAGGTACCATCAAAGATATTATTGTCCGATTGGGACTGCGCAATATCAAAACGGTCTATTGCCTGAAATGATCGACCGTCTGTTGTACCTGTTCCGCCAAAACAATTGTCGGCGGACACCTCTGCTGTCAGATAGAAAGATTGGCTCCCATTGGAGGTCGTCCGTTGATAACCATCATAACAGCCGACCAAAGCCATGTCAGCATCGGCTATGGTTTTATAAAAATTGCTTTCCAAAACGCTTGTCATCGGTTCGACATCCAAAAAACTGGATGAACATGATCCTAAGATTAAGGACCCAAATAACATGGAATGATAGATATAGCTCGTTTTTTTCATGATTTCTTGTGTTTAGAATTTAACATTTAGGCCAAATAATACAGTCCTTGGTCTTGGATAGTAACCAAGGTCGATACCCGACACCCAACCATCGGTTCCATAACCGATCTCGGGATCCATCCCATCATATTTGGTGAACGTGAACAGGTTTTGTCCTTGAACGTAGAAGCGGATCTGATTAGCATACTTCCATTTGATCAGCTTCGACAGATCATAACCTAAGGTCACATTGCTGATCCGAAGAAAGTCTCCATCCTGAATATAAAGGTCTGAAAACTGCCAATTGACATTCGTTTCCGTAACACGGGGAATTGTACTGGAAGTCCCCTCTCCGGTCCATCGGTCTAATATTCGCGTGGTATAGTTTGCTTGTTTATTGGCATGATTGCGGTAAGATTGTACAATTTTGTTTCCCAGGGAACCGTAGGCATTCACCGAGAAATCAAATCCTTTATAATCCAGTCCAATATTAAATCCATAAGTAAAATTAGGCATGCCCACACCCAGATTTGTCTTATCCGAGGCATTAATAATACCATCACTATTCTGGTCTACATATTTCACATCGCCCGGTTTCACATCCGCTTGAAGGATACCTTTCCCGGCTGTTTTCCAGGCGTCGATCTCGGCTTGGTTCTGGAATAGGCCGTCTGTCTTATACCCCCAGAAGTAGCCAATGGGTAGACCATTTGCAGCACGATAAAATTCTTCCGAATTATCGTATAACATGGCTGTCTGTCCATGGATAATGCCATCTTCAGTCGGAATCTGTCCCACCTTATTTTTGTTATAGGCACCATTTACCCCAAGACGATACTTGACTTCATTGATCTTATCCGCCCAATTTAGGCCCAATTCCACCCCTGTATTCTTCACGTCACCGCCATTGATAAAAGGGGGCAACGTTCCGGTTGTCGCCAAAACAGGCGCTGTAACCAGCCAGTTCTTGGTCTTTTTGACATAAAAATCGGCAACAACATCCAGGCGGCTGTTCGCAAATTTGGCGTCAAATCCAATATTGGTCTGTTCGGAAGTTTCCCAGGTCAGATTCGGATTGGATAAGCGGCTCGGATAAGCACCGACGATATTATTATTGCTCGTTCCAAAGACATAATGTGCTCCGGGGTTGGAGGATGTAATGCCTGTTGAGGTACTGATGGGTGCCGCATATTGAAAATCAGCGATATCCTGGTTACCCACTTGCCCCCATGAAGCACGAAGTTTAAAGAAGTTTACAGCCGCTAAATGTTCTTTAAAAAACTCTTCGGAAGAAATGACCCAACCTGCCGATACCGAAGGAAAATATCCCCAGCGATTGCTGCGCGAAAATTTAGAGGATCCATCTGCACGCAATGTAGCATTCAACAGGTACTTTTCCTTATAATTATAGCCCAGCCGTCCAAAGTACGAGACCCTACGGGTGATGTTCTCTGGCTTTCCAGACACCGTACGCGTTTCGACGACGTTCCCTTTTTCATCCAGGTGCGCCTGGCCTGTGGTATTGTCCAAATAAGCATGTGCAAAATCATTGAACTGCGAAAGCAGATTCCAGTTGGATCCTGAAAGGTAAGTTCCCTGGTAACGTAGCGATTCCATACCGACCATAGCCGAAAAACGATGATCCGTATGGATATCAAAGTCATAGGAAGCCGTATTTGTCCAAGTCAGCGTATGACCTTTGCTCATGTTCTGCGAGGTTGTTGTATGATCTTGATTGTAGGTGTAGATAGAGAATCGATACATGGGCGTAAAACTTCTATATTCTGAAGCATAATAGTTGAATCCCAGCAATGACCGGATCTTCAAGCCTTTGATCGGTTCGATTTCCGCAAAGATATCGGCCAATAATTTTTGACCATCATTGGCATTGTTCGAATTGGTCATCATCACCCCATATGGATTGCTGTCACCATTGTACCATGGTGAATTGGAGGTATCATTATAAGGACTTCCGTACAAGCCATTGTCCGAATACACCGGTGACAAGGGCGAAGTAGCAAAAGCACCGCGCAGCGTATTGCTGTACTGATTGCCGACACTGATGCCTCGATTTTTGATGTAGTTAAAGTTGAGGTGCTGACCTATTTTCACAAAGTTATCGAAGAGTTTATGTTCCGAGTTCGTACGGAAACCATAACGCTGATAGTTGGAAACGTCTTTACCACCTACAATCCCCTCCTGACCAATATAATTCATCGATAAGGCGTAGGTGGATTTTTCATTGCCCCCGGTCAGAGCAACATTGTAATTGTCCATTTTTGCATTATCCTTAAACATGTAATCCATCCAATTGGTATTGGCCAGACCATCCATGCTGTTAAAATCAATCACCGCGGCTCCCGAATTCAGTGATTGCTCATTCATGATCAGCTTGTACTGATCTGCATCCAGCAATTTTGCTTTACGCGAAACGTTCTGAATACCCGTATAGCCATCAAACGACAACACATTTTTTCCGGCAGCCCCCATTTTAGTGGTAACCAGGATAACCCCATTTGCAGCCTGCGAACCATAGATGGCTGCCGAGGCGGCGTCTTTCAGTACATCGATAGATTGAATATCGGCCGCATTCAAGACCGAAATATCCCCCCCTGGGACGCCGTCGATGACGTATAAAGGGCCTGAATTGCCAATTGTTCCCAGCCCCCGTACGACCACCTTCATATCTGCTCCCGGCTGACCGGAAGTTGATGTAATGGATACACCCGGTGCTTGGCCCTGAAGCGACTGCAGCGGGTTCAATTGATTGCGTTTCTGCAGTTCTTCACCCTCCGCCTTCAAATTGGCTCCCGTATTCAATTTTTTCTTTTGTACACCGTAGCCGATAACCACCACCTCTTCGAGATCGGAAGCTTGCGGCTGTAGGCGGATCACCATATTGGGACCAGTAATTTTAACTTCCTCCGTTTTGTACCCTACGTAAGTAATGGTCAATATAGTCCCTGTGCTGGCCCCAAGAGAAAACTTGCCCGACTCATCGCTACTCGTTGAAATCTTCTGATTCTTTACGCTGATACTCGCTCCCCCGATCGGCAATCCTGAATCAGCCGAAACAACTGATCCCGTGAAGGATTGTGCCCAGACCAAAGAGGTCACACTGGTCATGACCACGACGGCCATGCCCCTGCTCAACAATTGTTTGCTTATCATATGTCTTGATTTATAAATTGGTTTTTTATTATTTTAATTTGATCTGCAAAGCTTTACCTGAATAGGTTACCTCTATTGGTTTTGCTGGTGATACATCCAGTCCAACGGCGTTGCTGTCGCTGACAAAAATGATATTGAACTTTCTTTTGGTCAGCATGCCGTCGAAATCCCCCTGACGGCTGGCCAAAGACAGTGTTTGTGCAGAATTGTCATAGCTGAAATCAATGCGGCTATATTTCCCTTTTTCATAATTATAATTGCTGCCTTCGTCTTCATAAAGTGAAAACTGACCGTCTGCTCCGGCATAGATATAAAGATCCAAT
This sequence comes from Sphingobacterium sp. UBA5639, assembly GCF_002421245.1. NCBI lineage: Bacteria > Pseudomonadati > Bacteroidota > Sphingobacteriia > Sphingobacteriales > Sphingobacteriaceae > Sphingobacterium > Sphingobacterium sp. UBA5639. The sequence continues at coordinate 10,162 of NZ_DIJR01000034.1, read as the reverse complement.
ACTTCCGGCTTTTTCTCGGCTGTATATTGCATGACCGGTCCAATGGGCAATATTGCTCCGGCTCTGACATAAACAGGGATACGTTCGTATGGTGCTGCAATAAGCAGATCCTGCCCGCCTGCTACCATCTTGCCATTGTATAGATCATACCAGCTGGCTCCTTTTGGAAAGTGTATCTTACGTGAGGTAGGCCCTTTTTCAGTAACTGGACTGATAAGCAAGGATGGTCCCCAAAGGTATTGGTCGTTGCTGTCGAATCCATCTTTGTCCTGCGGGAAATCCATCGCAAGTCCACGTATCATCGAATAGTCTTCAAAAAAAGTCTTCGCGGCAAGACTATAATTATAGGCCAGTAATTTATACCGTAGATTAATCGCATAGATAATGCTTTTATAGGCCGGATGATCCACAGGAGCGATATTATACGGCTCGCGGTAGGGATATTGTCCATGCGCCCTGAACAAAGGCAAAAATGCCCCGTATTGGTACCAGCGGCTATTCAGCTCGCGCCACTCCTCCAAGTCCGCCGCATCAGGTTTGTGAAACCTGTTTTCAACCAAAAAGCCACCTGCATCCATTGTCCAATAAGGTGTACCGGACATCGAGAAATTGATGCCCCCGGCAATTTGATCTTTCATGTCATGCCATCTCGAAGCAATATCGCCGCTCCAGGCAGCCGCCGCATAGCGCTGCTGCCCTGCAAAAAAGGATCGCGTCAGAATAAACACCCGTTTGTTAGGATCTGTTTCACGCTGGCCCTCGTAGATACCCTTGGCATTTTGCAAAGGGAACACATTATAGTAGCGAACAGATGATCCTATAGCTGGCTGAAAGACCGATTTACGCTCGTCCAGATCAATATTGGAGTGAATATCTGGCTCACTCGCATCCATCCACCAGGCATCGATCCCAATTTTGAAAAGATTGTTGTCCAACAATTTCCAGAACCCATCGCGTGCCGCTTTGTTGAAAGGATCATAAAATGTCGAGGTATAGCCCTTTCCGATCCAATCTTTACGGCCGTCATAAATATTTCGCGGATAGATCCATTTGTTTGCTTTAAATTCTTGGTATACCGATGACTCTTCATTGATTTTGGGCCAGGCCGAAATCATGATCTTAAAGTGCTGATCATGCAGCTTCTTCACCATCGCCTGAGGATCTGGAAAACGCTTTACATCAAATTTCTGGCTCCCCCAGTCATTTTCAGTCCAGTAAGACCAATCCTGCACAATATTGTCGATCGGAATCTTGCGCTTACGGAATTCAGCTGCGACCGCTTCAATTTCCGCTTGCGTCTTGTAGCGTTCCCTGCTCTGCCAAAATCCGAAGCTCCAAAGCGGCATAATCGGTGCCTTGCCGGACAAGTGGCGATAACCTGCAATGACCTCATCCATTGATGTGCCCTGAACAAAGTAATAATCAATGGCATCTCCAGCTTCCGAATTAAAGGAAAATACGTTTTTGCGCGCTTCTGGGATAGGACTCTGCCAGTTTAAGGTAAAATAAGATTCCCCCCCATCTGGTATCCATTCCATGCGGATCTGGTGGATCTTATCTTTCTGCAGGTCCCTTTCAATCTCAAAGGTACCTGCATTCCAGGATTGCCGCCAGCGGTCGGCGACCTGCTCCCCGTCAATCCAGACTTTCATATAACCTGAATATTTAAAATGCAGCACATGTTTGCCTGTGTAGGGCGAAGAGAAACTTCCGGCATAGATGACCTTACTTTCGGCCAGATTTACGCCCTTTGGAAACTTATGCTGATCTGTTAGGTAGCCATAGTCGATAATCGATTCCGGTCGGGATAGATACACTTCTTCGTCCCTGTTCCGATTTACATAGGTTGCCGTGAGCCAACCCGGCTCTCCTTCTTTTGACTGCAACTTAAAAGAATTTAAGGGCAATAAGGGCCTTACGTCGCCCGCTTTTGTAATGGAGTAATTGTGCCATAAAATACCATAGTTATTGGTTGACAGTAAAAAGGGTATTCCGATTTCTGTATTATATTGCAGCAGTGAAACCTGTTTTCCGCGGTTATAGTTCATCACTGCATTCTGATGTTGGCCGAGTCCATAGATCCCTTCTTCCGTATTGACAATAAAGTCCTGGTTTATGTGATAAAATGCATCACCTTGATAACTATTGGCTAAAAAAGAACTTGAATTCCGCTTTGCTTCTTTCAAGATGGATTGCCCCTTAAGGTCAAAAAATTCCACTTGACCATTCATCAAGGAAACTACGGCCTGCATATTGGCCGTTTGGACATTTACTGTTGAGTCCGTCGAACTTACTGCGAGTGATTTTACTTGCCGGCGCAGTGAATCGACGATTACTAAGCTTGTTTGTCCTGGTAAGGCTGCACCAGCCGGAACAGCTGTGACACGCACGATCTTGTCGGTCACGACATCCAAATAAATATCCTGATCAATGGAGGTCTCCGAATTTTTGAAGCTGACCTTAATACCGGAAGGCATTTTTTCATAATGAGCTTTATTGGTTTGGCTAAATCCCTGCTGCACGATTGCGAAGAGCATCAAACCACTTAAAGCGTACGTTAAGTTGCGCATTTAAATAAGATTTATTGGTTATTATATTCCCTTGGTTATTACGCGTCCTTTCCTATTGAAAGAACAGATCAAATATAGAATGCAACCGGTTGTATAAGGAGTATATTTTGTTAACTTTTAGGGGTTATTTTGTTAACTTACGCGGGGATACTGGCGGAAAACACTATCAACAATTCTCTTATTTACAAGCTTTTTCGATAAAAAGACGGCAGGTTACCAAATGCAGATTTAAAATATTTGCTGAATTGTTTCGGATTTCCGAATCCTACTTCATAAGCAATTTCAGCCATCGATAATTTCGAGTTCTGAACCAGATGCATGGCACGTTTGAGCCGAATATGTCGGATGTATTCCATCGGTGAATAGCCTGTGATGGCAAGCACCTTTTTATAAAGCCCTACGCGCGTGATGTTCATTCTTTTGGCAAGCAGTTCGACAGAAAGCGAAGAGTCACTGAGATCCTGTTCAATTTCCATTACCAGCGCACGGATAAATTGTTCATCAGCAGATGCGATATCGGGCTGCGTCAGATTAACATTAATCTGTTTTTTATACCGTTTTACCATTGTCTGTTGTTGATGGAGTATCTGCGCTAATTTTGAACGCAGCAGGTTAATATTAAAAGGCTTGTTGATATAATCTGTAGCACCCGACTCCAAGGCTTCCAGTTCAATTTTCTGATTGACTACGGCCGTTACAATCAGCACAGGGATATGGACCAGCTTGGCCTGGGCCTTTATAAACCGGCAAAATTCCAGTCCGCTCTCTCCAGGGAGGCTGAGATCGGTGATGATCAGATTGACCTGTTGCTTGCTTAGGATCAATTTTGCATCATTGATGCTTTGCACAGCGTGGATTAGGTAGGCTGAACTCAGGCTCCGCTCCAGGTAATGGAGGAAGTCGATATCATCTTCGACCAATAAAATAGCGGGTTTATCCTGCTTATTGCTTTCGACAGGATCGACACTCGCTTCGGCCTTATGTATGGGTAGCTGAACTTTAAAAATCGTCCAGTGCACATTGCTGCTTAGCGCGATAGTTCCGCCCAAGAATTCGACATAGTCTTTAACAATAGAAAGCCCGATTCCCGTACCCTGATTCAGTTTTCCATTGGGCACATCCAGTTGCATGTAACGTTCAAATACGCGGGCTTGTAGGTTTTCGGGAATCGCTGTACCCTGATTTTGAACTTCAATACGCAGCATCTTTCCTGTTTCGTGTTCAGTGACTTCGGCATTGAATGCCACAATGCCGGATACCGGGCTAAACTTGATCGCATTTGACATCAGATTGAAAATAATGCTTTCCAATTTGTTTTTGTCAAACCAGGACAGATAGGTGTCTGGAGCGATATTGACCTGCAGCGAGATCTGATTGCTTTGCGCTATCCCCGCAAAGGCATCAAGCATTTCGCGGATAAATCCCATGAGGTCCCCATACGCTTCGTTCAGCTCAAGCTCACTTTTCTCCAATTTTCTAAAGTCCAGCAGCTGATTGACCAATTTAAGTAGACGGTCTGCATTCTTCTTGATTAAGTTTAGGTCGGCTTTTTTTTCTGGATGCTGCTCTTCATCCAGCAGCTGCTGCGCTGGAGTTAGAATCAAACTGATCGGAGTTCTGAATTCATGACTTATATTGGTAAAGAAACGTGTTTTCAACGCATCCAGTTCCTTTGCCTGTGCAGCCTGTTCCTGGGCGAGGTAGAGTTGATTGCGCGTCTTGACACGTAGTTTTGTCAAATAAAAATAAGCCCATAGGACGATCAGTACCAGGCTGGCATAGAAAAGAAAGGCCCAAGCCGAACGCCAAAAAGGTGGCTGTATATCGATTGTTAGGAGCAGCACGCCCTCAGACCAGCTATTCGAATCGATGGCGTGCCGAATATACAAATTGTAGCTTCGGGTGTCTAGATTGGTGAAATTGGCGCGCATGGTTGCCGGTTCAAAATCAAACCATTCATCACTTAGACCAGCAAGCTGATATTGGTAGAGTCCATTATGCTGTTGCAGGTAGTCAAAGGTAGAGAACTCCAGCGAAATGGCATTGAGGTTGTAAGGAAGACTCAGTTCTTTAAGATTATTCAGGGCTTGATCGTAAATGACCCGGCCCGAAAATTCCTCACCTACGGCTATCCGCTTGTTAAATAAATAAAGATTGGACAAAAGCGGTAAGACCAGTTCACTTTCGCTGCTAATTTTCTTAGGGTCGATAAAATTGAATCCCTTTGGCCCACCAAAGACAAGTCTTCCGTCCCGCATTTTTAAAGCGGCGTTTTCATTGAATACATTCCCCTGAAGGCCTGATTCCCTTGTAAAATTGCGGATGATGAACTTCTCGGCCTGCCCTTTGCCGACAATCGCCGACAGTCCTTTGTTTGTTGAAGCCCAGATTCCCCCCTGATTATCGACCAAGAGCGCCAGGATCGCATCGTCGCTGAGTCCATCCTGCTGTGTGAGATAGCTTACTTTTGTACCGTCGATTACATGCAAGCCCTCTTGTGTTGCTACCCAAATACGACCAGTTTTGTCCTCTTTAATATCATAAATCAGATCATTCATAAGTTTCATGGGCGAACTGGATGTATTCATATAGCTAATCTTGTCGTCGGGAGCCAACAATGCCAAACCTGTCGCTGTGCCGATCCAGAGCCGTTTTTTTGAATCTTCAAACAAGACAGAGATATAATTGCTGTTAATGGTTTGTCCCTGCCGAGTATACGCTCTCGAAAACTGTTCTGTCTTTTTATCAAACAGGTACAAGCCAGCACTTAAGGTTCCTATCCAAAATCGATGTTTACTATCCTCGTAGATCTCCCATACACTATCGTCGTTCAACTTTCCAGGTGCCGAATCACGGTGGAAAACCTTAAAACTTTTGCCGTCGAATCGACACATACCACCTCGATAAGTTCCGATCCACAGCTTATCTTCCGTATCCAGCAATAAGGAAACAATCACGTTGCTGCTCAAACTGTTGGGATCCTGAGGATCATGCAGGTATTGCGTGAATGTTTTCTGACTGATATTATAATAGAGCAATCCCCCACCGTTTGTCCCGATCCATAGATTACCCTTTCGATCCTGTACAAACTTATTGACATCGTCAAAGGGAAGCGATTTAGGAAGCCCTGGATAGTTCCTGATTAAAGAGAATAACAACAGCTTGGGATGATAATAACTGATGCCACCTTTATAGGTTCCCGCCCATATGATACCTGACTTATCCCGATATAAAGCCGTTATGCTATTGTAAGGTAGGCTCCGTAAATCATATTTATCGTTAGCGAGGATCTGTACACTTTTTGTTTTTTTATCATAAACATTGATCCCACCATGATCAGTTCCTAGCCAAAGATGCCCTTGATCATCTTGCACGATATTACCTACAAAAGGATTGGATAGTTCTTTTTGGAGATGTTGAATTGATCCATCTTTCGGGTCAAGCCAGTATACACCGATTGGAATATCCTTTGAGAAGATCCATATCGCCCCATCCTGATCGGCAAATAGATTATAATTTACCAGCTTATTGCTGATCGGCAATAAGCTAGTTTTGGTACTTCGCAGTGATTTCGTATCAATGTGACCCAGCAGGCCATTTTCGTAGATTACCCAGATCGTCTGCCCTTGCCCAGCTATCACATCGGCTATTCGGTTGTTTTTGGTCAACTGCGGTACAGTACGATAGGTTTTCTTTAGGCTATCGTACAAGATCAGCGAACGATCACTATACAATAGTGCAAAGGTCTGCCCTTCCAGCTGTCTTATCGTATGTACGTCTTTGACGGGCAACTTTAAGCGGGTCAGTATGGAATCAAGCTGCTGGACGATAATGCCTGAATGCTGATCATACACATTCATCCGGTTGCTGGTACGGATCCATACATTGCCTTCTGGTCCCTCAAAGATTGCGGAAATCGAATTTCCACTCAGCCCGGTACGTTTATTAGCGGAATAGCGAAAATTTGTGAATTGCGCTCCATCAAATCGGCTAAGGCCAGATTCGGTACCAAACCAGAGGTAATTGTACTTATCCCTGAGTGCGCAATTGACATGATTATGGACCAGGCCCTGGTCAGAAGTTAAGGTTTTAAACGCATACGTATTGACCTGGCTCCAAACTGAAGATTGCCCTAAGAAAAGGAGAAGAAAGAGTTGGAGATAAGCGAATAAAAAAGACTTAAGCTGCTGCATTGGTTATCATCTCCCCAATGATACAAAAATTGAGTAAATACAGCAAATCAAGTTGCTATTAATATAAGCTTTAGCATGAGCCCCATATTTTTTATCCTATAAACTAGGTTACCACATTGAGATCAAGTTCGTGAGTTAAACCTAAATAACACCATTTTTATAGGGATATAGCAGGGGGTTAACAAGGGTTTACCCCTGTTATACCCCTGTTAACCCCCTCCTACTGGTTGAACTCGTATAAATTAATTGATACGTTTAACCACTCTAAACAATCGTTAAAATCCAAGAAAGAAATTGACTTATAAGGAAGCGATGGAAAACGTAAAAAAAGCGAAACAACGCTACATAGAACGTGCAATATTAGTCATAAAAGACAAAAGCTAATGCTATAGGCCTGATTCATTTCGATAAATGATCCCTTTACTGAAATTGTTTAGGCCTATCTTTTTCTGCTGCTCTTGCGGCAATCTCATCAATGCGTTTTTTGCGGGTATCTGGTCTTTTGGCAAGAACAATCCATTGCAACATCATTTTTTTGACGGATTTACTCAGCCCAAGAAAATAATCTTTTGAACCAGCATAATGTCGAAATGCTTCATCCAGATCCTCGGGAATAATTAATTCTTCCACACTGTCCAAAATTGACCAAGAGCCATTTTCTTGTGCTATTTTTATAACCGCGTACCCCGCTGGAGCCATCAGATTCGCATCGATTAGTTTTTTAACTTTTTCTTTGTTAATTCTAGACCACGTGCTCTTTGGTTTTCTTCGACTAAATAATTGCATAAATGAATAGGCATCAATCGGCCTCCTCGTGCTATCAATCCAGCCAAAACACAAAGCTTCATCCACCAGCTCTGTCCAACTGACGACTGGTAGATTTGATTTTTTGGTATTACAGATCACCCAAATTGATTGTGCTATTTGATGATTGTTTTCGAGCCAAAGCCGCCACTCTTCCTTTGTGTTCAGGTAAATAGTGACTCTTTCTTCTGCATGGTGTTTTATCATTGTTTTTGTCGATTGGAATGGATCGAATTTATCTATTGTGAAAATACGACTTTTTCAAATGCTAATCATCACTGTTGTACAAAAGGATATGGATAAGCCCAGCACATTTGTTAATCCAAATTGTTCACCAATATTTCCCTTCTTAAATTCTAAGAATGTACCTTTTTGGAACTAGGATAAGTATGACGAGTAGAACAATCTGTATGCAGACTGCGAAAAACACACCGACTTTTCCTCACTTGCCAGATGATCACTTTTCGTAGGCGCCAAATCGATAGCGTCAAATAGGGTAAAAAAAAAACATTTATTTTTTTGCATTTCGTTTCAGATAACAAGCCCTTAAAGAAATTATGATCAATGCAGCAGTTAACCCCGAAACCAGAAAAGACGAAAACTGGAAAATCACTTCACCAAACGCTTTACTGTCGCCAAAGCACTGTACGGAGTTTCCCCATGCATCCGTACCCATAGCCCCCTCATAAATACATTTCCGACAAGCCCAATATTCGGGAAGTATAATTGGTTCTTCGCCAATTTTGATGCACTTATCCAGTTTGTGAAAGGCAGACCTTTCTTCTGAGCAATTCAAAACTCCCCTTACCATACATTTCACGTTTTTTATTCTTTAACCGGTTCACATTTCCTTCCACCAGTCCGTTGGTCCAATCATAAGTTATCGCATTTTTTACTGCCTGAATATCCTTTTCTAATCCATTACAAAAAGTATCTATTCTTTTGCGGCCAATTAATCGGCCATCTTTAATCCAAGTGTCCAATTGATCAGGGCATCCTCCTTTTAGAAGAGCGCTAAACTCTATGTAAAGCTTGCGTAAGCTGGATAGAAGTGAAACTTCACGAACTAGTTTATCAACGGTTTGCCTTTCCTGTGAGCATTCTCCCGTATCTTTCGCAACTCCAAATTCCGAATTTGTCACATAAATTGATAGCATTTTGGGTAAAGGTAAAGGAATGAAATTAGTCACGATATCAGGATTATTGATTTTTAAGGGTTTAGTATATGTTCGATTCCCTTTATGTTTATAATCTGGAAAATTTAAGCTAAACCATCTAGTGAACGATCGTTCACAACATTTTAGCCCTATATCTTTTAAGGATCTAAACATGGCGGTAGGATTGATTTTCAAACTGCACATGTGTTTGATTTCGTTTATATATCTATTATAATTTACAGATGTACTCCTCTCTGGTGAAGGTATTCCGTGTTCTAAATATTTTTCAACGGTGCGCCAGTTAGTTTGTGTTTTTCGAGCTATTTCAGAAATGCTGCATCCATTTTCCTTCATTTTAATCATCTGAACAAGTTTTTCTTCTTTCTCCAACATACCAGACGGGATATTCTGCTTAATATTTTCTTTAGTATAGTTCTCGGAATCCAAATTCGTTTCAATATCAGGAGGGTTTTTTGATTCTGTCTTGGCATGAATAGCTTTAGAAACCGTCTTTAAATAGCTGTATTCTTGCCGAATTTCGTCTTGAATAGCATCACTTAAATTTTTTACTAAATGGAACCTGTCGGCAATCTGCTTTGCGTCCGGAATAGCTTTGGCGATGGCACTGGCATAGGCTGTGGCTCGATCCCGAGTTACATACTCTATTTCTTTATGACGGGATAGCCATTTGACAACATCACTGGAATCCCTACTGTCCAGAATATCTATGGGGCGTCCCGTATATGCGTCAACGATTATTGTTCCATAGTTCATTCCCTTTCTCTTTGCCCAATCATCAATACCGATGCAATACAATTGTTTATTTGTGGTCATAGGCATGGATTTGACCATCCTAAGACAAGTATTGTTGCTGACAGGGATATTCAATATTCTAGAAAAGTAAGCGCCTTTATTAGCCGAAATCTCAATGAAAAACTTCTTTAAATATTCGGAAGCTCTATTTGTACGTCTAGAATAAGGTTCAGTTAAATTATTGCACCTTTCTGAAAATATCTGCTTTTCACAGTCAAGATTTTTGCAGGCAAAGCGGCGTACCTCAAGCATTATAATAACTGAACTCGCCGCCAAGGGTAGATCTACGAGTTTTCTTACATAGGAAGAGCGCACAATGGCACTGTATTTCATACATCGTGGACACTTAGAACGAGCTCCTGTTCTTTTTGCAAATAGACGTATTGTTGTACCATGTACATCTGAACTGTATATCTTAGTTTCTCTGTCACCATAAAATAGACCTGTAGTTTTTAAGTTAAAAGTATCGCTTGAATTCACTGAAAAATATCTGATTATCAATACTTTAAGTTACGAAAAAAGCATTACTTAAACAAGTTTTTAAGTCGTTATGTTGCTGATAATCAAACAATTAATTGACTCTTATAGGAAGGGGTATTAGATGCATCAAAATTGGCGAAGAACC
>NZ_DIJR01000010.1:0-21749 GCF_002421245.1 Sphingobacterium sp. UBA5639 | reverse complement strand
CATTGACCTCCGTTATAGACAACGATCTCAAAAGTGGCACGGTTTGACCCAAATCGATGGCACAATCCCTCCGAAATACCCACATTTTTCCCAAGCCACATTCCTAGCACTTCTTTTCTTCCCTCACGATTTAATCCGACTGCCAAATAAATGGTTTTGTTAATGACTTTCGAATTCTCCCGAACCTTGAAAACGATTCCATCCATCCAGACAATTAGGTATAAATCGTCTAAAGGACGGTTCTGCCAAGCAACAACTTCGCTGGCAACAGCGTTTGTAATTCGGGAGATAGTGGAGGTAGAAATATCAAAATCATACATCTCTTTGATCTGTTCTTCAATATCACTTACACTCATTCCTTTGGCATAAAATGAGATGATGATATTTTCCAAACCATCGATAATATTGTGTTTTTTCGGAACTAATGCAGGTTCAAAACTACCCTCACGATCTCTGGGAACTTTAATCTCAGATTCTCCGAAAGAGGATTTTATTTTCTTGGTTCCGTGTCCATTGCGGTAATTTCCATCTTTTGTTTTTTCGTGTTTTTCGTTGTCTAGATGGGCATCCAGCTCGGCTTCTAGCATATGTTCTACAGCTCGTTTGTGCATTGTTTTGAAGAAGGATGTTAGATCTTCTCCACTTTTAAAGGATTTGTAAAACTCCTTGTTGTTTAATAATTCTTCTTTGTCGATCATAACTATGTAATGTTTAAAAATAATAAAAAGTTATTTCCGAAAATATTTTTTGAGCTTTGAGGGCTCAAAATATCTTCAGAATAACTTTTCAACTTACACAGTTAGAAAGATACTACCATTTTTTCATATTTATCAATAGCTATTTTCTCAAATTGATCATTTACTAACATGTCTTTTCGCATTAACTCAAATGGGGGAGCGAATCGTTGTTCCATTAGAATTGAATTATATATTTCAAAATCACTATCACCGACTACAATTTTTATACTGCTTTTTTTGTTGTAATTATCATAAACTTCAATGTATTCAAACACTTTCTCTTTTTTGCTGTTATAGTAAAAACAAGAATATCTATTGATACACTTCATATAATCTGTACTGCTAGTAAATGAACCCCTAAAATATTTCTTTTGCTTGTTTTTGTTTTTATATTCACCAAGCTGAGAGATATAGAAAGTATGTATGACTTGTTGATTTTTATAGGTAATTAATCTAGATTTTATATTTCTATCGTTTATACCATAATTTACAAAACCTTCATAGACGTCGAAATTTTGGTTACTTCCTTTTAGGTACTCGGCCTTAAATATTTGCGATGCATATTTTACTAGCTCAAATGGACGAATGTTTTTGAAGATCGTAGGGTTGTCTAACTTAGTTGATTCTGATTGATTCTCTCGTTTCCAATAGAATTTCATGGGTCGCCCAAAGTGTCGACTTAATATGTGCTCATAGCCCGTATCTAGATTACCTTTTGCTAATATTAGTCCCGTATCTTTATCTTGCCTAATTATATCTATTGGATGAAATCCCAAATGTAATTCGTTAGTATTAGTATAATCAAATTCAGTGCATCTCCTAGCAATTTCAATTAATTGAATATCAGTAAATAGCTCCTCCATATATTAAGTAAAAAGTTATTATTAAAGTTACATGATATTTTATTAAGATTCAATTGAACGAAAAAGATGCATATTCAGGAGTAATAGATTCTTCCCCACTTTTGTCGGTGGCAAGTAGTTAATTAAAACACAACTGATTATAATGTTATATTGCTGACGAAAGCTACTATGAATTAAGCATATATCCCGAGAATTCTGTAAAAATTTAAATGGTTATTTCCACTCGTTTCACCCTATTCTTCAACTCGTTATTGCGGGTATCAGTGTATCGTTCTACCTCTACATAAACAGACATTCCCTCGCTGAGACTATTCTTAGTTACCAAATGTGGTGGAATGAAAACATTTTCACCAATAGAAGTGGACTTAAAAAATGCAAATCCCTTTTGGCTATTTATGTTTATGACTTTGCCTTGAATTAACTCTACGATTTCATCATTTCCCTCCGTCGCCTCTGTTTTTATCCAATTCTTAGCTTTTGGATTTGTGTCTACATAAGTTTTAAACCAAACCAACACATCTAAAAGCTGATAAAGCACACTTTTTAAAAGGAATGGAGTTTTGATAGTTTTTACATATAAATCAATCTCTGAACGATGTGAACCAGCTTGAGTAACTTGTAAAATACTTCGCAAGTAATAGGCTATTTGTTTTGGAAGATGTGTTTCCTCTAAATGCTTGTAACCTTTTCCAACATAAATTGATCCATCAGAATTTTTACCTACCAAAAATTTACTGCTTTCATTTAAAGCAACGGTCGGTATGATAAATTCCACTGGAAGCAAATTGTATTTATTAAAGGCAACGAAAAGATCTTCAATTACTTTCCTAATCGTATTAAAGTGATTTTCGATAGTGTTTTCGTTACTGATTTTTAACAGGTTTAATACATCTTGTCCTGCAAATTCTCCTATATATTTTTCTGTGCATACATCAAAAGCACGTTTGTAATTTTGACGAATCTGGGTATCTTCTTGCATAGAAGCCGCAGATTTTATGTCAGAAAACAATTCGTTAATCTCTCTATCACTACCTTTCTTATAAACTTTTGGAAAAGCTTTATTAAATGTATTATCTCCATATGCTTCTGCTTGTCCGGTTAGGACAAATACTTCAAATTTCTTTTTTAATTGGAGCAATCTCTCTTTAGCTCTGTGTACATTGTAGGTGTCTTCAGATCCTTCAATATCATCTTCATTTTCAAAGAATTTGGCATCAAGCAATACACCATCATAAAAAGGAAAATTCTTTTCCAACTCATCCAAGCCACTATTTAATGACTTATATGGGATCAAATTAATATTATTTCTTTTTGCTCGACCTTTAGTCCCCATAAGTGTCTCATGTTCATCGTCGATCCACAGAATATTGTAAAATATTTCTTCCATAATTAGCTTATCAATTTTATTGGGAATTGGAATTTAAACTTCACCGAAAAGAATGGGTCTTGATTCAATGAAAGAACCCAATCAGTATTATTAAAATCTGTTGCAATTCTGTGTATGTCGTATCCACCTAAGCCACTTCCATTATTTGAGGTTGAGTCAGCTGTAGAGTATTTGGTTATAAACTTTTCTCTATCGAAATTCTTTGGAAAGGGTTTACCGTTATTTCCAATTTCCATAGTAAGAAAATCATCAACCTCAGTTAACTCAATAACTACCTCGTTTCCAATAGCTTTTTTGTCAAATGCATACTTATTTGCATTTGTCAGAATATTATCTAATATTGTTTTGAAAAGTGTCTCATTGGCGTATATACCTCTATCTTTCAGTTTTTCTCCTTTTACTAACAGCTTCTTTATTTTGAATTTAAATCCATTATTTGACAGATTATTGATAACATTGTTGATATCAGTTAGCGGAATTATTTGTTTTTCAAATTCCGATAAAACAAGTCCGTTCTCGCCCTTTTCAAGCACATCAGTGATGAAGTTTACATCACGCTTGATTTCACTTAAAGCAGAGATAATATCAATTTCATAAAATTCGGAAAAGGCTTTATTTAATGCGACAAAACCTTTTTTTTCTTTGTTTAAGAAATCCAATAGGTTGTCAGACCAATCAAGAATATTTTGTCTAGGTCTGCCCAGGGTATGTTTCAACGAAGCAAATTCACTAAACTGTCCTCTTGCTTTACCATGAGCCAAGGCATTTCGTTCCTTCTGAAGACTTTTAATCTTATCAGATAATTCAGAGATACCCTGAACTTTAGCTCTTTGCTCCTGAAGTGAAGGTAGCTTTATAACAACCTCCATCAAATCATCTCTACGAATAAAAGGCATGGAAGAACCCAAACGATATGATTCAAGTTGCTCCTGCACATATTCGGTATGAAGCTCGTTGATTAGATACGCCTTGTCGGCTATTAAATCATTAAGCTCGAAGGATAAAATATCCTGACCTCTAAAAATAGGTTCGCCTTTGAATTCAAAGAACGTGGGCTTTAAAGTTTTCCAACGGATTGCTAAGAGTAGACAAGATTCTGAAATTAGATGGATGTCATGGCGTTTGAATTCGGTTTCAGCAAGATTAGAAGCGTCAAGCGTAAAATTAATTTTATCGTCTTTTAAATCACGTATACGAACTAGTTTACCCGTTTCTGGCAGGTTGCCTTTTTGACCTCTAACTAACTTTAGAATATCACCAAGTTTTACACCGCTTATTTTCTTTTTGAAATAACGTGTTACGCTTAAATTGTAATCGTTGGTACGAATTTGTTCAATGTCAACAACCCGAACCGCGTTTACATCTTCTTTATCACTGTGAATTAGGCTGTTTAAGTCATAATCATTGAGCCTTTTTTCTCGGAGTCCCTTTTCAACTACATACTTCTTGGCATCAACGAATTTTATTTTACGTGAGGTCGCTTTTGTTTTTGACAGAACCACAATGATTAATGGAATTCCTGTGTTTAATAGTAATCCCCCGGGTAATGAAATAATTGTGTCAATTAAATCTTCTTCAATCAAATACTTCCTTAAACGTTGTTCCTGCATACCTCTGAACAGGAAGTTTTGTGGTAAAAGAGCAATCAATTTACCATTTTGCTTCAAGGATTGAATACCCTTTTCAATCAAAAACTGTTCGATTGTTCTAAAACTAGGTTCAATATCTCTGTATTGGTGCCCAAGTTTCAAGCCGAAAGGTGGATTGGAAAAAATAACGTCAAATTTCTCTGACTGAATTGGCCAATTTGAAATTGAATCATCACAGACGTACCTTGAACTATTTAGTTTCTCATACGCCATCATTCTTAAAGCACCTAAAGCCCATGTTTTTTTGTTAAGTTCTTGTCCAAAGTATTCCTGGCTCTGGTTAAGAAAAATGCTAAAGGAAGCTAAGCCCGCAAAAGGATTGAAAACTTTCATATTAGTCTTCAAATTAGCCAATCCACACATAAAGCGAGTTAATTCAAGTGGCTGAATAAACTCGCCAGCATATCTTCCTTGGGATTGTGAAACTCTATAAATCACATCGTCAATTATAGCAGCAAAATTGCTCCTAAGAGTTTCTCTCTCTATTTCTAAAAGAAGGAAAGAAAAATATCCCATGGGTTCGCTCAACACTTTTGACAAAGAATCACTTAGTGCGTCGATAATCAACAAATAATATTGCTTAGTTTCTTCATTTAGACCTGAATTTAGAATGAGTGTCTTAATGTCTGGTATATCAAAGTCAGTAGGGAATGATTTTTCATTGATTAAACCGTCTTTGTATAAGGATACAAACAAGAGTACTACTTGTAATGAACTTTCTAAATAATGCAATTTTTCACTATTTCTAAAAGCATCAAAAATGCTAAAAATCTTAAACGAGGTGGTATCTACTGGATTTGAATATACTTTATTCGTCATAGTTTCGATTATTTAATGATAAAGTGCAAAAATCAAGATTATCTGTGCATTGCAAGTGCACAGTAAATTTTATTTCAAAAAAATATTTATATCCTCAGTACTCTCCGCTCGTCGAACGAGGTTTACACCTTCTTCTTTTCATTAATATTGCTATAGTTTTCAAGTAACTCGAAAAAGTACTTATTAAAGCTTAGATGAGCTTTATCGCCAATGTAGTCATTCCCAACAAGTGCTATATAACTCCTTTCGTACACTTTTTTATCCAATTGGTTATTGACATTAGGGTTCTACGCTATGTTTCTTACTTGCCATCTTAGGTTTAACTTCTTCTTTTAGCTTGATAATCTCCGCTAACAAATCCTTCGCATCGCCATCGTTAGGAAGTTGTGGAATTAACTGACCTTTGAAGGCTTTGTGTAGAATGGCTTGTGGTAAGCTGTCTACTTTAGCTTTTAAAGTTTGATAACGAGCTTCGATGGTGTCCGCTTTGGCGAATTGGGTTTGTACACACCGAACAATGTTTTGTTGTTCCTGGATGGGTGGCATAAATATTTGCATCTCTTTTATCGCAGGCATATATATAGTCCCAACAGTTGTCCCTACACCACTTCGGATTAAATACTTACGAGCAGATATTAGTGAATACATGAGAAATCTGTTATTGAGTTTTTCTGAGCAAATCCAATTCGCGAAGTGTTGAGAGGTTGCCATTTCCCCGCCCATTATGGTAACGAAACCTACAGATATATCTCGACAAAAGCATACAGTTCCTTCTGGTAATAGCCTAGCACTTGAATTTTTAATTCCGTTTAAATTAGGTTTAAACTTTGTTTCATTAATTACTTGTCCATCTGCTGCTCTTATATCTTGCAACGAAATCCAATTCACATCACCGTTTATCCAATATTCTTCTTTAGACTTTCTAGGAGTATGACCAGATTCCAATCTTGCGATTTTCAATAATTTATACCATTTCCAACTGTTACCTTCTTCTTTTTTTAAATTCGGTTCCAAGCTAATACAGCTAGATACGTATCCTTTGTATGTAAAATTTTGCTCTAACACTTGCTGGCGGAAATCTTTTAACAATTGTGGAATACGGTCGAGTGCTTTTTTTATCTTTTCATGTTGTGCAAAGAGTTTGTCCAACTTAGCGACAATACGTTCTTGTTCGGGGAGTGGAGGTAGGGGGAAATCCAGTATCTTAAAAACAGAAAAATGTCTGCTGTAACCAAAATCAGGAAGATTGAGGCTTAACAAATTGTAATAAAAAAAACGTTCACTAATACCATTTATTGGTTTCAGCAATTTAGTACCATCGGCTCCAACAGCAAATTTAAAATCTACATATTTTATGTTTTTCGTATGATCCCCAAAGATTATCACAGGCAATTCGCCATTATATAATAAATCTTCATCATCAATATAACCAGCTATTAATTGGGCACCCTGATCAACAACTGGATATATTCCAATGGAATTAAAGTCTTTAGATTTGAGCTTAACATCAATTTTAGTTTTTTCCAAAATTTCGTCATAGCTGACTAATGGCCATCTTATTGGATACGACGGCTGTATTTCATACTTATTTATATCTCCCTTACTTGCCATTAGCTCAACTCCTTTATCAAATCATTCAACTCATTGGTAATAGCATCTAGTTCCAATAACGCTTCACGAGCGATATCTATAGGCTCTCCAAGATCATCTCCACTACTTAATGAGTTATCGGCTATTAAGCCAATATCTAACGAGTCCCCTTTGGCAGCAATGGCTTCACGGCTGAATACCTGCCAACGGTTATCCTCTTTGGCAATTTCTGCACGCTTAGTCTCATCGATATCACCTTGCCAGTTTTCTTTGACTTCATCAATAGAAATCCCTCCAGTGTATGCTTTTACAAAATCGGCAAAGGCTGTACGGGTAAATGGTGTGCGCTTACCAAAGCTCGGCGCATTGGTACGCATATCATAGACCCATACGTTTTTGGTGTTGCCGGTTTCTGTATTGCCACGTGTAAAAAATAATACATTCGTCTTGACACCTGCCGCGTAAAAGATTCCTGTAGGTAAACGCAGGATGGTATGCAAATTACACTTGTCCATCAGGTCACGACGGATTTTCAAACCGTCACCGTCTTCAAATAGCACGTTGTCTGGTAGCACAACTGCCGCACGTGCTTTACCGTCTTTTTTCAATGAGCGGTAAATGTGTTGTAAAAAATTCAGCTGCTTGTTGGAGCTTAAAAAGGTCAAGTCTGTACGGGTAGGTCGCTCCCCTCCTTTTTTGGTACCAAAGGGCGGATTGGCCAGTACACCATCGTAATTGTTGAAAGCCTCTCCTTCTTGGCTCAGTGTGTCCGCCAAAGCAATCGGGGACTCTATACCATGTAGTTTGGCATTCATTAATGCTAAACGATGGGCATCTTGTACGAGTTCACAGCCAGTAAAGGCTTCATACTTCTGAAAGTGAAGCTCCTTCTCGCCCAATGTAAAATAGCTATCGGTCTTCTCTTTAAGATAGTGGTCTGCTGCGATCATAAAACCAAATGTTCCCGCAGCAGGGTCGTTCCAACGTTCGCCAATTTTGGGCACCAACAGATCGACCATCACATTGATCAACGGCCGTGGCGTGAAATATTGCCCAGCGCCAGATTTTTTCTCGTTGGCATTTTTCTCTAAAAGTTCTTCATAGATCGTTGCAATCTGATCTTTCTCGGTATCTTCAAACCAGTCGATACCGTCTATAGCTGTAACTAGCGTACGCAAGTTAACGGGTTTACGCAGCATACTGCTGGCATTGGTATAGATCTCCTTAATCGTTGCGTTTTGCGTCTTCGCAGAGATCGTAGCTAGCAGCTCCCGGTACGTATCGTATAATTCTTTATTATCTTTGATTGACTTAAACTTGTCCCAGCGATACTCTTCTGGTATCTCCTTGTCAAATTTCCGCACTTCGGAAAGTTTGAGGAAAAGAATATAAGTCAATTCATTTAAATATTGGTGATAGGTAACTCCATCGTCACGTAGGACGTTACAGAGATTCCAAAGTTTCTGTGCGATTTCTTCAGCGCTCATTTTTTTTAATTAATTCTCTTCGTAATAATAGGAATAGTCTATTCCCTTCATAAACATCTCTCGACTGTGGATATCATCAGTCAGCGCATTCTTTATAAATATTTTCAATGGTTCACTATTCGCTACGCTCTTTATCATGGCTTGGTGATAATCGGCTTTGGATATTTTGCTCCAGTCTACACATTTTTTTAATTCCTTTTTGAACATGAGATCTAGCCAAATACGCGTACTCCGTCCATTGCCTTCCATAAATGGATGAGCGATGTTCATTTCCACATATTTGTCTACAATTTGATCAAATGTTTTGTCCTGCATAGCTTCGACATCTTTTAGCGTATTAGGTAGGAATTGCGCCATCGCAAATTGAAAGCCTCCTTTGGCAATATTCTTTGCGCGGATCTTTCCAGCGAAATCATACAGTCCACCAAATAAATAGGCATGTATCTGCTGTAGACCTTTAACAGTACCTACTTCAATGCTTTCAATGAATGAGCTTTCAAAAAGGGCATAAGCTTTACTTTTACTCTTACCGTCGATGGTTTCGTCGCTATAGGTAAACCATTCTATAAAACGGTTTGCTTTGGTGCTAGGGAAAGTCTTTCCTAAAGCGATTATGCCATCGTGATCCAGCATATCAGACAGTCTTTTTTTTCCGTCTGGAGCAACAATTTTCAACTGGGTAGTGGCACTAACCAGTTCATTATTTTCCTTTTTAAGCTTGGCTTTGAGATATTTCCAATAGTTTCTGGTTTTGGTATAATCATCCTGATCGGTCAAAACAGCCACAATGTCTAACACTGAAAACCACCATTTGCTAAGCTCATCATCCCAAATAGCACGTACCTCTCGGTCATCAAAAAAACGAATGGAAACTTTATTCATCATGATCAAGCTGTTTGATTTCCATTATACATATAAGTATTTATCTTCTGCAGAATAGCGGGCAAGTGATTTTCAAACCTTTTATTGATCCGTTCAAATCCACCTATCTCATCAAAGGGCTGTTTGTCCAAATCTTCTACAGTAACAATGCCTTCGGCAATCATCTGCTTTTCAATCCGCTGAAGCAGACTTTTCTGCGGCACTGTCCAATTTTGTTCCTGGTACAGCCGTAGAAAGGCTTTTTTGACACGATCTTCTCGGCTTTCAAGTACAGATCCTAGCATAAGGGTACGAATATAGGCAATAATATCCGCAGCCACATCTTGTCTTTTTGCATTTTTCCATGCATCATGTAGGGTGCGAAGATTATAACCCTTGGTATCAAGCAATAAGCTTAGTTCCTTGAGATCGGCACGTTTTAGTTGCGTCGGAGATGTGGCTATCAATTTAAGTGCAGCTATCTCATTTTGATTTTCTTCTAGATAACGTCTGAACCCTTCGATATAATCTTCCGGTTTATCCATCTCCCCATATCCGGTACTTACCTCACGAAGTACATCAGCATGATTGGAGTAAAACTGATGAGCTGGTGCTTGCCTGTACTCGTCTAAATACTTCCAGAGCTCCGTTTTTTCAGTCAGCATTTTCACCTGCTCTGTAATGTCTTTCTCGCGAAGGTGCTGAATAAATTCGTCCAATGTATCGGCTCCGGTAAAGTATTTGATCATTTCAGCATCTAGGCCTGAGGCACGCTTTTTACGTTGCAACTTGGCAATGATCTGATCAACCTGCACCGCTGCCCGTTCATCGGTTTGTATATGTGCAAATTCACCGCTCAATGTACTGAAATCAACTGAAGGATTGACAACCAGCGGTTTCATATCGGTGTAATCTTTGATACCCTCATACAGATTGACCGCATCAAAAACACGAAAACTCTCTTTGTTTATCTCAGGACAGAGACGGGTGGCCCGACCGATCATCTGGTCGTATAGAATACGAGATCTAACGCGACGCATAAATACAAGATTAGCAATCTTAGGTACATCAATCCCTGTAGTCAATAAATCGACTGTAACGGCAATATTCGGGTATTTTTCATTTTTATACCGTTTGACCTTCTCTTCAGGCTTATCAATGATACCTGTGATTTTTACGACAGCATCATCAGGTACAGGTATCCCTACCGCCGCAAACTCTTCTTTCAGGATTTTGACGATCATATCTGCATGATGGTCTGTAGCCGCAAAGATAAGCGTTTTGGCTTCGCCATCAGGATCTATGTGATTGACAAGTTCTCGAAGTACTGTACGGTTAAAGTTTTCGGTAATAACACGTTTATTGAATCCTGAGATATCGAATTTGAGTTCGTCACTCAACTCATCAAGTTCAACAATCTGATTACCTTCCTTGTCGTAAACAGTAGGTTTTTCGCCTTTCTCCCATACAATCCCTTCTTCTGACAGTTGGGTCTTGATCTTGATTGGTGGATCCTGATCAACTAAATAACCATCTAATACGGCTTCTCGTAAACTATAGTTATAGATAGGTTTATTAAAAATTTCTTTCGTATGAAGCGCTGGTGTAGCTGTCAAACCAACTGCAAAAGCATCAAAATAATCCAACACTTGACGGTACTTGCTGACATAATCATCTTGGTCTTTGAAGTAAATCTCTTCATCGTCCATTTCCTTATCCAGTAAATAGCCCCGATGTGCTTCGTCGACGATAATACAGTCATATGTATCTATACTGAGTGCTTTTTCATCACTCTCATTGGAATAGAGTCTTTTGACCATGCTCTGTACAGTAGCAAAGTGGATACGGCTATCGATATCGGGCCATACATGCTTTAGCCCATCGATGTGGTAATAATCGCTGAAACTTTTCAGGTCTTCAACCTTGTAATCTTTGAAACCGTCGAGTGCCTGCTTGGCAAGCAGGGTGCGATCTACCAAAAATAAAATACGTTTAAAGCGATTGGTCTGGATTAAGCGATAAGCCAACCCGATAACTGTGCGTGTCTTACCAGTACCGGTTGCCATGGCCAATAATGCCCGGTTGATCTCGGGATGATGGATAATAATATCTTCGACAGCTTGAATTGCGTTGATCTGGTAATCTCTCAAACCCAATCCTGTCTTGAGCTGCAGAAAATCCAATGGATTCTCTTCTAATTTTTTATTAGCGAGTGTGATGTCTTGTTCAAACTTTTTTTGCAGATCCGCTGGACTATGGAATCCTTTGATAGATCGAGAATTATTGTATTTCTCACGTATATCAAGATACCATACACCACTTTTGGTGGCAATCTGTTGGAGATATTCGCGACCATTGGTGGAATATAGAAATGGTACTCGAAAGCCATTCCAGTCGCCCAATAGCTCGATCCCTGTTTGCGGAACAACATTCATTGCATAGCGCTTACTTTGGTCGAGATTGGTCGATATATCCTGACCATATTTTTTGGCTTCAATGACAGCATATAAACTTGTACCTATGAATAGTGCATAGTCTGCATAACCTCCTTTGACTGGCCACTCTGCAATAGCGATATTCCGGCCTCTTTCAGGTTGTGTCTTATGGGTCTTAGCGTTCAGTAGTTTGGTATCGGCTTCCCATCCTATCTTACGCAAATTTATATCAATAAGCTCCCGGGTCTCTGCTTCGTCCATATCAAGTTTGGATGCAGACCGTTTGGCACGTGCCGTAAACGTCGACCGCTGTTCTGCACTGACCATTTTTTGCTGGGCTATCGCCTGCTCATATTGTTCCTTTAAGACCTTATTTTCCTGTTCAAGGATATGCAATGCGTGTCTGGCATCTAAATCCTTCGGTGTACCAAATCTTAATGTAGAAATGTCCATATTCTTTACAGAATAGGATTCGTAAAACCATTTTCCTAGTTTAAATGCAGAAAAAAGAGATGAGGTCGCATCTGCAGTGGTTCCTACATATTCATGTACTGCATCATTACCCTGCTTGCGAAGTATTGTAAAATGGTCTATTACGTTTGAAGGCAGAATACCCTGACTTCTTAGGTTATAGATCAGATTTTGAAATTTTGTATCCTCCGGCAGCTCAATCCCATAGGTCTCAAAAATCTGCTTGGCCATGTATTCTCCATATTGACGCAGCTTGAATAAAGATGTCGCTGGATCTTGATATAGATTGTATTCGGCGGCTTGCGCCAAATTAAAAAGCAAGGGATATTCTTGTTCTAAAAATTGGAAATTAGATACGGCCATAGTGATAATACTTAATTCAGAAATTCAGCTAGAACCAAATATAAAGAAAACCAATCGTTATACAACAAAATATTGTTTTAAACACTAAATTAATTACCGTCTGCCTAATGTCTTTGCTATGAGTTTGGCACTTCTATAATTGCGTCTTAAAGATTGCATCAACATAAAATTAAATAGAATACTAACGCAAAATAATGGAAGCGATGCCAAAAGACTAGGTCTTACATCATTCTCAGTAGCAATAATTACAACTAGGATTGAAAAGAGTAACGTAAAACAAATTCCTCCGACAGAAAACAATGTAATAATGAAAATATCAAAGATTTTCGCACACACACCTATTCTAATCTTTGGCTGCTCAGTATTTAAATCAATAAATGACCTCGCAGCCTTAATTTCCGGCCAATCAAACTCTCCATTCGAACTATCCCTCAAAGCTATGAGCTTCTCGATTTTATCTGGATGGACAAATATGCCTGTTAAGTCCCGAAATTCTTGTTGTTTCTGAATATCTTTTGCTAATTGACGTAAATCAGTATGTATTTGCCCCCAATCTGGTCTCGATTTCTGCTTAGTTTTGAACAACCTCCAGGTTAAAGGCCCTTCGGAATTTAAAAACCTTAGTAAGAAAGCTGCTACCACACATATTAGAAGTATCGTCATTATTATAACAGGATTGACACCAATTTTCTCGAAAAAGCTTACAATCTCTGGAATGCTCATTGTTACTAATTTTAAATTATTTATATCTTATTTTCTTTTGGATTATTGTTTAACGAAGCTGAACGGTTTGTATATGAGAATTATTCACCTTAAATTCATCATCCCATAATATTTCGAATGAAATATTATCAGGAGATCCCATGTGTAAATGAATATTCAGATCTACATTTTCATGCTCATTTAAAAGTGGAAAAGGGAAAGGATTCAAACTGTAAAGATATTCAGGTTCATCATGTATAATTAATCGAACATTTTTTGCAGAAGCCTTCCCTTTGTTATATACCCTTAAAGTCCTTAGCCCCTTACTACCTACAATAATCGAGGCCCGAACCTCAGCCTGCATTTTTTGAATTTTCTCCTCTTCAATTTTCCCAAGCTGATAGTCATTGATTAGTTTCTCCTGAGCTTTTATTTTTTTATCGTGCTTGAAATAAGTAAAAATAGTCCCCATTAACGCCATAGCCGCAACAATAAATGAAGGGTCGTCGAAATCTATTTTCATCTTCTCTTAAATTTAATGAATTTATTACCTCTAAAAGTTTTCTCTAGTCTTTTAGCAAAGTCATCAATTAACTGTTGACCCACTTCTTCTGCAGCATCTTGAATTTGATTTTGATTGAATGTTGCCAATTCATCAATCCCACCCTGATATTCGCGACCACAGTTCTTGCATTTCACCCAAGATTTATTTTCATTGTGTTCAAAATCCCCTTGACCGCAGGTTGCACAATAAAGGGATACGGTTATTTTGGTACTCATAATTTTACAGTAATTAGATTAAAAAATAAAATGTGCTTCGTGTATCTATAATAACACAAAGCACATAATAATTAAACAAGATCAACTATTGGAGCAGCAGGCGCATCACGTTTGACCGCTACAATCCCATTCTCTCTACCAGCTAAACTCGTATAATTTTCGCTCCGTCCGATAATTTCACCATTCCCACCTGTTAGGTTGAAGGTATAATTATAAACGGCATTTTTACGTTGGTAACGGCTATCATAGGGAGAATTAGCTTTAACAGAAGCTATCCCATTTAAACATCCTTGTTTGCTCACGTAACCTTCACTACCAAGAATAATTTCACCATTACCAGACTTTAATCTAAAATAGTATTGCGAATTCCTTGAACTCACAAATACTTCAAACTTTGCATTTGACATATTGATACAAAGTTGTACTGTACCTGTGCAACCAATGTGCACAGGTAATTTTTTATGATTTGTATTTGCTGATAGCGTCTTCTAGTTTTTTATGCATGGAATCTCTTACCGAAACTGGAGCTAAAATCTCTATAGCGGAGCCATAACCCAATATATGTGAGAAGAACTCATAATTGGGAATAATATCCAATGTTAAAATGACGTATTCTGCAGTTCTCTCAACCACTGTTTGCGATGGATGGATAGGTTTAGAGTCAATATAAGGCCACAATGCCATACTTACTTTAATTGAAACAATCAAAGACTCAGTATTTGCCGGTTTGCTAACCCCTACGATATCTTCGAAATATGAATTATGTGTTTCCTTTGATGCTATAAAATCTAGATTTCCTAAGGTATTTAAGCTGCAAATTCGATCCAAAGCCAAATTAGTCCAATTTTCAAAACTATCTCGCCTTCCGAATAAAAACCAACGATTATTGTATTGTTTCAAAAAATAGGGATGAAAAACAAGCGTTTCTTCCAGCTCTTTGTTAAATGGCTTATATTTAACTTCCAACACCTGCTTCTGTTGAATATATTTAAGCAAATCACCCAGTAGGTTTATATTTTTTAGATACTCATTCTGATCGAAGAAAATACATTCTTCAATTTCCTCCAACTGAAAGCTCTTTTTTAGTTTAAGCGCAAGTTCTTGAACAAACTCGAATTGTTGTAATCCACTGAATCTTCCAAGAATATTTAAAGCGGTCTTCAATGAGTCTGCTTCGACTGGGTTAATTTGCTGAATAGCTATAGAATAATTAGCTTTAGAGTACCGATAGTAGCTCTTCTTCCCTTCTTTATAAGATTCGATAGGCGCACGAAACCCCGCCTCGCTACGCATAAAATCTATATCTTTAAAAATCTGTCGTCGAGAAATCGATGCCGCTTTACCAGTATACTCTTTAATTGCGTCCGAAACATAAGTCATCAGATCATCAATAAAAAACTTCCGACCTTTATTGGAGAAACATCTATCCAATGCTTCGTACCGAATGAGTGCATGCTTGTTTGTGGACATATTTATTGAAATGAATTTTAAAACAACATTTTTTAGTTCCGATTTTACGTATTATAATAATTATTAATGGACAAATTGGTCATCCACAAGGCATGAAATTTACTCGACTATTATCCAAGCAACTTTAGTACATTTTTAAGATTTTCAGTCATCCTTATAGTTTCATCATTGGAAACACTAGTGGGTTTGTGGACTAATTTATTACGAAACTGTCTGAGATAGTTGATTTCACTATATATATGGCTATTTTCTTCATCATATTTTAGTAGGACATATATTGCATTCATCAATGTGTGAGTTTCTGGAAAGTACCTTTTGGCTTTATTAATAATTATTTGTTCTAAGTCAGTCCATAATTTTATATAGTTACCAATATTAGACGAATTTAATTCTACTTTTATTTCGGATGTAATTTCCTGACAGATAGAATGGATTATGTCATTGTCAGGATAAAGAGCTGATTTAGGAATTCGATTGAAATGTTTCCCCCAGAAATCATCATTATTAGGAATTTCATATTTTGCTATCAATCTATTGTTTAAATCAAGTTCTGATTTATTTATATAATCATTAAAAACGTCATCAGTACCTACCAAATAGCCTTCTTGGAAATAGGGTCTTAAAGCCTGTGGAGGTGAAATACTTAGTAACCTAATGTTTATCAAATCATGTTCAGAATTAATTGAAATTCTATTTGAATAATATGGCAAGCCAAAAACATAGATAAAAGCATTTGGTTGATCATTATCGAGCTGAGCAAAAGAACAAGCTACTCTTAAGGACTGCGTAACATCAATAAAGGGTGTTTCAGTTACTTCATAGTGTTGTAAAATACTCCATTGGATGTATTTTTTTCTTTCTATCTCAGAAACACCTGATATATTATTTTGTTTTAACAACTCCACTAGTATTTTTGAAGCACTGCTTAATTTCTCAAATCGGAAGTCTAACTCGGGCTGGGACAAGTAATTACTTCGATAAATTGTTGGATAAAATGTTGAATTATTATTACTATTTCGATAATCATTTTTTTGACCTCTAAAGAATAGTAAATAATCTTTATTTAGATATGAAAGCTTCGCTATTTGCTCAACTAATTCACGAAAGCTCGAAATTTTAAAACCAGAATCTTTTCCGACTGTTTTAGGCGTTGTATGCTTTAGAAGCTCAGGCGGTAATTTTCCATGTATCCTTCTCATAAATTTTATCTTCTCTTATTACGACTATTATTATACTATTAACTAACAAAGACTATTCATCGGCTGCAATAACTCATATTTTTTGGCGTATTTTTTTATCTATAAATGCAATTTTAAGCACTACTTGAGCGTTTCGGTAACGCGCTTGTAAATTTCCTCCATCTTCTTCTCATAGCTGGTAGAGCGACCGCCAAAGAAATCTACATAGCTGGCTCCTATATCGCTAAAGACAGTGGTGCCGATAGCAACATTGGCAGCAATTGGATCATTATAGCGTGAAATCTCCCTCCCTTCGATGGAATTGGTCGTGGTTACTATCATGGCATTATACTTTTCAATCGGGCAAGGTTAATACCCAAGCCTAATATACATTATTTATGCTGAATTAATATGTTTACAGATATTAACTTTCAAGATTATTACAAACTGTAAGGCTAAGGTATAGGTTTGAAAGCAGGATTGTTTACGGGAAACCGTAGCTGATTTACTCAACGGTTTTAATAAGATAATAAAATAAACAAAAAGGCCTCCCTCGTTAACCGTCGAGGGAGGCAATTTTGGCTAGATGTCCGCTTGGGCTAGATGTTAACCGGCTTTGGGCTTTCATCTACTGTAAAGATCGCGAGATTAGTTGAGATAATTGTTGTTCATTTTATTCAAAAGCCTGCTAAAATTCGAATTTTTAATTTTTTTATAAAGTAATAAGATTTTACTGCTAATGATTAGTGATCTTTGATCCAGATTTTGTTAAAAACAGTTAGGTTCATTTGGAAGTAACAAAGAGACCAGCATGTTTCACCAGCCTTTGACAGAGTGCGTTTTGTACTCCCTCACGCTCTGCAATCTTTGTCCTTTTTTCATTTCTTATATTATCTAACCAGCTTATCTATATTACACGAGTAACGTGTAAAGCTGATTTCAATTCCCTATTGTATTTCAATCAGAAGAATGGTTCTTAAAATCGAATTACTTTTCTATTATTACCTGTATATTACCTGTGCATTATCTATACATTATAAGCGAGTTACAAACTTTCACACAAATGTGTAGTTTTTTAATCTAGCAAAAATTTTACGATAAATAACTTTAGCTTTATTCCTATAAATCGTTAAAAGAAAAGTAAAATAGAAGTAATGAAAAGCCATTTTTTTACAAGAAACTTTATCTGGCTCCTTATCTTGCTGTTTATCGTAGTAAGTTGTCAGAAAGATTCGTCCCAAGTATTAGATAATGAAAATAAGCCGACTTTGGCTGATATAAAAGAATTTTATGCCAAAGAAGGAATATTTAAAAAGATCAATCCAAAAGATAACTTACCAATTCAATGGGAACCTTTATGGGATGAAGTAACTGTCCGTAAAGCAAACGATTCAGTTGAATATATGTTTGTTCCACTGCATCCATTTCTCAAGGAAGATAAGGAGAAAATTACGTTTTAAAAAGGTGGTAAGACATACTTACTCGTAAAAAATGGCAAAGAATTTTACAAAGGCTTTTTTTTCAATGATACGAAGGAAGAAATTACTGATCTCCGCTCCTTTACTGGAAAAATGTTATTCACAAATCTAAAAAGTAACGCTGCAAATTTGATAAAATACCGGAATGGTTCGCCTTATTTTGAAGGAGATGAAAATGTACAGAAAAAGAGGGCTTCATCAACGAAAATGGCATGGGAGCAAAATTGCAACTATCAAACGGTGGATTGTATCTATCAATCAGGAGGATATGGATGTGGTAGTGGTATAACTATCTATCATAGTCGAGATTGTTCTTACCCCTCATTTTGCGCCGGATATGGCTGGTCGCTTATTGATAGCCGAGATGAATATGTCTGTGAAAATGTCTGGGTCCCAGACGCACCTGGTACAGGCGATGGCGGAGGTGGCTCTGATGGAAGTGATATTGCAGACTTCAATGCTAAAATCGATGATACAAATCTTCCAGACTGTATGAAAGGCGTGTCGGATACACTTAAAATGCTGAATGGAAATTCTGTTGCTGATATAATCAAGAAATTTTCAGGAGAAATACCAGGATATAATCTTAAGTTTGCTACAGAAAATTTTAACGACCCGATGAAAGCTGCTGGTACAAATCGAAATAATAACACAGGAGAAATAATTATAGCTTTCAATACCAATCCATTAGTTATAGGTAATGTTTCCGACTTAGCGTTTGCTACAACAATGCTTCATGAATCTATTCATGCTTACCTTACTGCATTTTTTTATGATGATGCGACGGCAGCAACAATGACTTATCCTCAATTATTTGAAAAGTATACAAAGAAAAAAGCTTTTTCAAATGGCGCTCAACATGAGACCATTGCTAGAGATTTTATTACAGATCTAGCCTCATCCATTAAAAATTACGGAGAATTAAAGGGTTATCATCTAGATAAGCAAATATATGATGATATAGCCTGGAAGGGTTTATTAGAAAACGGATGCCTTTAAAAACCTTTCAGATGTAGATAAATCTCGAATTACAGATAGAATAATGGCTGAACAATATGATACTAGAAAAGACAAAGGAGTTACACAAAAAGGAGTTCGCATGGGTTGCTAGCATTCTTTTATTTTGGACATTGGCAAGTTGTGCAACGAAAAAGAATCTTGACGACTTTGCTGAAATTGATCGAAACAATTGCAGTAGTTTTAATCAGATGGGCAAAGGATATACGGAAAGCGAGGTAGCTCCATTAATACATGGAAAAGTAAGATTATGCTATAATAATGAAATAGTGCCTTACGTGAGAGTCTTTTTTCTTAAAAATGGCAGGGACACCATAGCTTCGCTTACCACAGACGAAAAGGGTGAATTTTCAAAACAAATCTCTCCAGATGGTTTTTGGGGAAAAGTAATTATAGAAAAATTTGGATCGAATTTGACAATTGATGAAGTGAGAATAGATGCATACTTTAAAGATTACTATCTGGATATAAAATTACCAAGGCAACCTGCTTATATAAATGAAGTGGGCCCAAGAAAAGATCAGAAAAAGTTAAGAAAGGAAGTTGAAAAAGCAAGTCGAAAACATCAGTAAATAATTGCAATCTATCCACTCACTAACTTCAAGTGGGGAGGTTGATGTTATCTATTTTTTGAATGTGTAGCTTTTAAAGACCATCCACACCTGATCCGTCAACGTAAAATATTTTTGGTGCTTAGATCATTTACAGTCAAAAATCCGGTAACAGCAAACTTTTTGACAGCTAGTACTCCATGCTCAACAGCTAGAAATAATATTTTTTAAAAACCAAATAGGATTCGATATTGTATTAATAGTACTTTTCAAAAGCTTTAGCATTTGCAAATAATTATGCAACCTTTGGTAATCCACCTGTTGAAATAAATGAAACCTGGGTAAAAAACCCAACTATCACCGTGACGAGCGCCGATGGTCAACCACAAACGATCAAACCATACGCAAACTTAGGCGATGGGAAAAACTGTCCGATCCATAGCGTATCCTCTAGCCCCAATTAATTGATAACAAATGAAGAATAACATTTTAACAATTTTGGGTATTTGTTTTTTAACATCTGCCTACAGTCAAAAAAAAGAAAAGGACTTATCGATACTACAGACTTTGGTCGAAAAAATACATTTGGATCTCCGTGATGTTGCAATGATGTCTGGTGTTCCAAGTAGGACATCTGCTACTTGGGCAAATTTGGTATATGTTCAACGGGGGGATTCCATAACAACTGTGCCGTTTGACAGTCTCACTTCTCCCAAATGGAATCGCTTTGAATATGATATAACGGTTGAATTCGACAGATTTACAGGGAATAGCACTCAAAATTTAAAGGGGGTAATTGTTCTAAAGCGTATCAGCCCTGAAAGAGAGGAAAAGCTCCGAAACTGGATGCTTAAAGAAAAGGAAAAGGCTTTGAAAAGATAAATCTTAAAGTCCGGTCGATATATACGGCTGGACTCATAATAGTGTTTATATTAATGGATGCTTACATAGGTTGTGAATTGCTTTCATTCTTTGGTTTAATTGTATGTAAATCCCACAGATAGTAATTATTCATTTATTTGAATATGTTGTTTAAAAGTTCCTTCCTGATAATACTTTCATTCCGGAATGCTAGTTTATTGCTTCAAATATTATTATCATGTTCACGAACACTCCAGATCAACCCCCTGTCTCGGTAATGACAGCATTCTATTATCAAAAAGTTTTTCCATGATCGTCCACACCTGTCGCACCGTCCGTTATCATTGCTGCAACTTGGGTGATTTCTAATTTTGGAAAAGACTTTATAATATTTATTCATTTATGAGGATGAGGAGTAACTCGGCCTTTTTTTGTTTTTAAAACCAAACAGGATTCGCCCCGCCCAGACTCAAGGTTTTTTTATTCGTCATAGCCCAACTCATCGAGGATAATAACAAGTTCATCGGTGGTCAACCAGCTCGTATTGTTACATAGCATTACCCAATCGCCACTGCGAAAATCTACATTCATTATAAAAAACCGATCAATCATAATTTGCAAGGTTCCACCACCATGCAAAACAGAAACCTCAACCACTTGCTTCTGACCACACACGTCACATTCGAACTTTATATTCTTTTTCATCGAATATCGTCCTTTATCCACTTTAATTCTCCACGCTGGATCATGGCTATATATTTTTGCACGTGATCATCGGTCAATAAGCAATTGTCGTCAAGGTGATAATTGAACTGTTTAGTGAAGGTGTCATAATGAATACTTCCTACATAAGCATTATTGAGGTATATATGCCAAAGGCTGTATTTCTTGGCCCGAACTTCCACTACCTGGCGTTTTCCATGATGATAAAACAACTCAGGCACATCAGTATCAAAGCGAAGTATAAGGGCGTCAATGCACGCTTCCTTGATGTCATCGGCAAGTACACCGTATGCCAATTGCCACTCTTGGATATAATGGTGATATTGA